>CANPWJ010000005.1 GCA_947584035.1 uncultured Acetatifactor sp.
TCCACGAAAGGCGCGATATCGTCTTAAAAACAAAGGGCGAGACGGAGCGGAGCTACCTCTATACGGCGGATGCTGTGACGGCCATATTGACGGTCCTGCTCAAGGGCACACCCGGACAGACCTATAACGCTGCGGACGAGAGCACATACTGCTCCATAGCGAGCATGGCGGAGATGGTGGCAAAACAGGGCGGTATACATGTGAGATATGAACTGGGAGACAGGCAGGAAAACGGATACCCTGACACGGTCTACATGGATTTGGACACAGAGAAGCTGAGGGCCCTGGGCTGGAAGGCTGACACGCTGAATATGACGGGGGGGGGGTATAAGTTGAAAGAGATGTTCAATATCCTTATTGAGTGTTTTGCGAATTTGCCCATATCTATCCGGAGGTAACCAGGTGGAACAGGAGAAACAAAAAGAAAATGCCGTAAATGGTGAAGCCTTAGGCGAAGCTATTATCATCGAATTGCAAAACCTGAACCAGCGAATAGATACGCTGGAGAAAAAAATAAATAGCATAAACAAAAAAACGGACAGTCCGTGGGTGAAGTTCAAGAAGCGGATCATCCGCATGTCGAAAAGGAAGACATTCCATGGCCGCATGCTGCGCTTGGCCCTGAAGGCATACCGTCTTGGCTGGCGGTGGCTGTATTGCCTCTGGCTGAAGCGGCAGAAGGTGCAGGGCAATAAGATTGTCTTTATGAGCCACAGGGGCAAGCAGTATTCCTGCAATCCCATGTATATCTGCGAGTACCTTCTGTCCGCCTATCCGGGCGAGTTTGAGATCGTCTGGGCGTTCAACAAACCGGGGGATTTCAAATATCTCGGGGAAAAAGGGATAAAGGTCGTGAAGAAGGAGACCAGGACGCATCTCAGGCATCTGATGACGGCAAAGGTAATCATCACGAATGTGGACTTTTTTACGTATCTGCCCCACGTAAAGGGCCAGATCGCGCTGGATACATGGCATGGCGGCGGGGCATACAAGACCTGCGGTTTTGCAAATGCCCAGAATCTGTTGACCGCAAGACAGCGGCGCCATTTTAAGCGGCTGTACTCCAAAGTAAATCTGTATTGCTCCAGCAGCAAGGCCTTCACACAGCAGACGATTCGGGAGAGCAGGCTGTTTGAGGGTGAAGTGATGGAGGTCGGGATGCCCCGGAACGACATTCTCGTCAACGGCGGGCGGCCGGATATCACAGAGAAGGTCCGGGCATATTTCGGCCTTGATGAGAGCACGAAGATCGTCCTGTACGCGCCTACATACCGTAGCGAGCAGGAGATGGCGGAGATGGAGGAGCTGGATATCGAGGGCCTTATATCGGCGCTGGAGGACAGATTTGCCGGGGAATGGGTATGCCTGTTCCGGCGGCACCACCTGGGCAAGATGCGCCGGGAAGGGGTGCTGTCAGCGACAGAGTATCCGGACATGCAAGAACTGCTGTATGCGGCGGATGTGCTGGTATCCGATTACTCGTCCTGCATTTGGGACTTCTCCCTGATGTACAAGCCAGTGTTCCTGTACTGCCCAGACCTGGGCAAATACGGGGACGCTAGGGACTTTTACATCCCGATAGAGGAGTGGCACTTTATTCTGACCGAGAGCCAGGATGAGCTGGAGGAAAAGGTCCGGCGTTTTGACGAGGCGGCATACCGGAAGGGTATCGAACAGCATCACCAGGAGCTGGGGAGCTGCGAGACTGGACAGGCCACAAAGCTTATTTGCGAGAGGATTTATAACGAGTGTTTTGCAGAGCAAAAGGAGGTCATTTATGGGTAAACTTGGCAAAAAGTGTATTGTCACGCTGCATGGAGCTTTGGAGCAGTCTGTCCGGCCGGCGGCGTCGACATCCAAAACGACTTTCCCTCGGGGGAAGAGGTCCGTGTGTACTCACGTGTCTCCAGAGCGGTCCTGGACGCCTCCAAGCTGGAGACGCTGGGCTGGACACCGCGCTTCGACCTGCCCGCCGGGGTGCGGGACATGCTGAACGGCCTGCGGAGAAGGGAAAGCGTGTCATGACGGTTTGCCGGGTCATATAACGAGAACATAACATAAGGAGAAACACGAGATGGTTCCATTCAACAGCGCGGAGAGACTGTTCGTCTATTACCAAAAGAAATGGGAGGATGTCTGCAAGAGAGACTATTCTTTGCCCGAGCCGCCCACGGTGACGGAAGTAGAGGACGGTGTGATCCTGCCGCTGAAAAAATACCAGATCGCCGGTGGACCGCGTGCCGGCCTGTGCGAGGGCGGCGTGTGCAGCAAAACAGGGACCTTTATAGCGGGCCTGCGAAGGAATCTGAACAATCCAAACAGCAACCTTTCCTGTACGCGCGCCTATCCTATCCCTCGGGATGTCCAGGTCCGGCACGAGACGGTGGTCTTTTGCGGCGTTCTGGATGCGCATTTTGGCCACTTGATCTCGGATGGATTCAGCCGGCTCTGGTGGTACGCGGATCATCCGGATACCGAATACAAATTGGTCTTTTTAAAATCTCCTTTACACGGGGAGTTCAAGCTCTACAGCGTGCTGGAAGCTGCGGGTATTACCGGAGACCGCATGGAGATCATCACCACGGCGACGAGGTTCGACAAGATTATCGTCCCGCAGGAGGCGCTGCACATGCTCTCCAACTACAGACCCGGAATGGAGAAGATATATAACTATATCCGCTCGCTTTCAAAGCCTGGGACCGAAAAGCGCATCTATTTGTCCAGGCGGGCTTTGAAGAAGCGTGATACGGTCAACGAGGAGTATTTTGAGCAGTTCTACCGCCGGCGCGGATATGCCGTCGTCTATCCCGAGCAGCTGCCCTTCGCTGAACAGGTGTCCCTTATGGCCGGGGCGGAGGAGGTCGTGTTTGTTGTGGGTTCCCTAGCCCAACTGTCGCAGTTCTGTCGGCCGGGGACCCGGATCGTGATACTCAACCGCAGCGCAGAGACCACTGCCAGTATCAATTGCTGTATTCAGGGGATGGGAAGAGATTATTGGATCATCGACGCACATTTCAATTTTTTAGCGGCGAAGCATGTTGAGGGCGCATTTTTCCTGGGACCGACCATCCAATGGAAGCGATATCTGGATACGATGGGCATCCCCTATGACCCGGATGAGGTGTCTGTGGAGCTGAACGTCAAGCCCTATGTTTATGACTATGTCATCAGATGGGGTGAAGTGCACAGCAACCCCGCCGTATATAACCGGAACATCCGGAACGGCAACCAAATCAGTATTCTGGACAAGATCAACAGGATATTCTTTGACGAAAAAATCAAGGCCAGTGATTTCCGCGTGCCGGACAGTGTGGAGAAGCTGAAAAAGGAAAACGAAGCGCTGACCATTCGGGAGGAGACGCTGGAGAGTATTTTGAGGTCCGCGCTGCACGACATGGTCGGGGAGCGCCCGGCGGCGATCCGGGAGGCGGTGGAAACGGCAGGCCTGGGAAGCGTCGTGATCGTGGACGATACCCAGGTGAAGCAGCTTCAGGAAAAGGTGGCACAGCTGGAAAAGGAGCTGTACGGCATGGAGAGTTCGGCTTTTTGGCGCATCACAAAACCGCTTAGAGTGGTCATGGATTGGTGCCGCCGGACGTTCAAACATTCGGAAAGCGAGGCATCTCAATGAAGGTCACTGATCTGGCCCTGTCCGGGGTCAAGCTGATCGAGCCTACGTATTATGAGGACTACAGAGGCTATTTCTGTGAGACGTATTCCCAGCGAACGCTGGCGGAATACGGGATCGATGATCTGTTCGTTCAGGACAACCACAGCCTGACCCGCGACAAGGGTACCATACGTGGCATCCACTGTCAGCGGGAGCCCATCGCCCAGGGGAAGCTGGTGCGTTGCACCAGGGGGCGCATACGGGACTACGCCGTGGACCTGCGGGCGGATTCTCCTACATATAAAAAATGGCTGTGCATGGAGCTGAGTGAGCAGAACCGCCGTCAGCTCTGGCTCCCGCCCGGCTTTGGCCACGCATTCCTCTCGCTGGAGGACAACTGCGAGGTGCAGTATAAGGCGACGGCATTTTATGCGCCGGAGTTGGAGTGTACGGTTTCATGGCGTGACCCGGAGATCGGGATCGACTGGGGTGTCGAAGACCCCATCCTCTCGGCGAAGGACGCCGCCGCGAGGCCGCTGAAAGAGCAGCATCTGTGCTTTACGATGGAGCAGGAGGTACGCAAATGATACAGGTATTGAAACCGAAATTTCATGTGGAGGAATGCCTGGAGCAAATACGGGACTGTCTGGAAAAAGGCTGGACGGGCATGGGCTATAAGACGGTGGAGTTTGAGAACGCATGGAAGGCGTATACCGGACACCGGAACGCCCTGTTCCTGAACTCTAACACGGCCGGCCTGTATATGGCGCTGCAGATCATGAAGATGGAGTACGGCTGGCAGGACGGGGACGAGGTCATCACGACGCCTATCACCTTCATCTCTACCAACCATGCCATTCCCAAAAATGGGCTGAAAGCATGCTTCGCCGATGTGGACGAGTATCTGTGCCTGGACCCGGAGGACGTGGAGAGAAAGATCAGCGACCGGACCCGCGCGGTGATGTTCGTGGGCTACGGCGGACGGGTAGGTCAGCTGGAGAAGATGATCCGGCTCTGCCAGGAGCATGGCCTGAAGCTGATATTGGATGCGGCTCACATGTCCGGAACCAAGGTCAACGGTGTGTGCCCGGGCACATGGGACGGCGTCGAGGCCGCGGTATATTCCTACCAGGCGGTGAAAAACCTGGCGACTGCGGACAGCGGCATGATCTGCTTTGCGCGGGACGAGCTTGACGCGATCGCCCGTAAGATATCCTGGCTGGGCATCAATAAAGACACCTATGCGCGCAGCGATATGAAGCAGGGCACATACAAGTGGAATTATGACGTGGAATACATCGGCCAGAAGGATAACGGCAATTCCATCATGGCCGCTATCGCACTGGCCCAGCTTCCCTATCTGGACGAGGAGAATGAATACCGCCGGAAACTGGTGCGCCGGTATGACGAACTGCTGAAGGATGATCCAAAGATACGGATCGTCTATGCGCCCTATGCCGACGAGTGCTCCTACCATATCTATGAGATCGCGGTCCCGGATCGGGAGGCGCTGCTGTCGGCGCTGGCGGCGCAGGAGATATTCGGCGGGGTACACTACCGGGACAACACAGAGTACCGGATGTATGCCTATGCCCATGGGATGACGCCCAAGGCCCATTGGTACTCCGATCACATCATCACGCTGCCGCTGAATCTGTGGATAGACCTGGACGATGTGGAGCGGATCGCGGATATCGTGAAGCAGGAAGTACAGCGGCAGGGCGAGCTGCCGGAAATGTGAGGTCAGACGACGATGATACTGATGGCCGCTGACTATGTCGGCAACAAGATCACAGAGTTTCTCTGCGATGACCATAAAGGGATCGATGTGTTCGTCTACGACGAGGGAGACCGCGGCTCATTCAACGCCTCCATGATCGAGCGCGTAAAGGCCGCCTATCCGAATGCGGAGGTCTATGACAATGGAACGTTTTTGCAGCCGGACGTGCTGGAGCATGTAAGGCAGATGCATATATCCCTGGGGTGCCTGGCCTGGTGGCCGAATATCATTGACGATCGGATCATCAGCCTGACAGAGCGGGGATTCATCAACACGCACCCCAGCTATCTGCCCTATAACCGGGGAAAGCATCCCTATTTCTGGAGCATCGTGGACGGTACGAAGTTCGGTGTTACGCTCCACTATGTGAACGTGGACATCGACAGCGGCCCAATCATCGCCCAGCGGGAGATACCCATCAGCTGGACGGATACAGGGGAGAGCCTGTATGTGCGGTCGCGGGAGGAGATACTGGACCTGTTTTACCAATACTTTGACCAGATCGCGGCCGGTGCAGTGAAGGGAAAAAAGCAGTCATCGGAAGAGGGGACGTTCCACTATGGGAAGGAGCTGGAGCCGATGTGCACGCTGTCGCTGGACGAACCGTATACGGCGAGACAGCTATTGAATATCCTCCGCGGCCGTATGTTCGGCGGAAATGGCGCCGTCCGCTTTTCGGAGGATGGGAAGGAATATGTTGTTTCCATCAGGATCGAGGAGAAAGACACGAAAGATTGACGCGATATGAAAGGGATCATTCTGGCCGGGGGCTCCGGCACAAGGCTGTATCCGCTCACCCAGGGGGTGAGCAAGCAGGCCCTGCCCATCTATGACAAGCCTATGATCTACTACCCGCTGTCCACCCTCATGCTGGCGGGGATCCATGAGGTGCTCATCATCTCCACCCCCCGGGATGTTCCGGTGTTTCAAGAGATACTGGGGGACGGGACACAGCTGGGCATGAGATTCTCCTATGCGGTGCAGGAGCATCCCAACGGCTTGGCCGAGGCGTTCCTCATCGGAGAGGAGTTCATCGCCGGGGACAAAGTGGCCTTGGTGCTGGGAGACAACGTGTTTTATGGCAGCGGCCTGTCTGTCGTGTTGATGGAGGCGGCGGGCCTGACAAAGGGAGCGGTCATCTTCGGCTACCCGGTCCATGCCCCGTCCGACTTTGGCGTGGTGGAGTTCGACAGAGACGGCCGGGTGCTGTCCCTGGAGGAAAAACCGGAGCATCCCAGGTCCAAGTACGCCGTGCCGGGGCTCTATTTCTATGACGAGCAGGTGGTGGAGATAGCGAGATCCATCAAGCCCTCGGCTCGCGGGGAGCTGGAGATCACGGCGGTGAACAACGAGTATCTGCGCCGGGGTCAGTTGCGGGCGGTGAAATTCTATCGGGGCATGGCCTGGCTGGACACGGGTACATATGAGGGGTTGCAGGAGGCGTCCCAGTTCGTCAATATCATCCAGAAGCGCCAGGGACTGTACGTGTCCTGCATCGAGGAGATCGCCTACCGGCGGGGGTTCATTGATAAGGACCAGCTGCTCAAGTTGGCGGAGCCGCTGATGAAAACGGAGTATGGGCTATATCTGAGATCGATCGCGAATGGCGAAGATATCTAATCGATGTCGGAAGCTGGAGATCCTTTGAATTTATGGTGGATGTCATGTTCAAAAAACTAATGCGATATCAGTTTCTGTTTGAGGAGCTGGTAAAGCGGGACTTCAAACAAAAATATAAGCGTACAGTGCTGGGTATGGGGTGGAGCCTGCTATCCCCGCTGCTGATGCTGCTGGTCATGCGGGTGATGCTGGTGGGCTTTTTTGGCCGGAACACCCCGCACTATACGACGTTCCTGTTCAGTGGAACGCTCGTGTTTTCCTTTTTTTCCGATGCCACAAAAAGTGGTATGAGCTCCTTGCGTGGAAATGCAGGCATATTTAAAATGGTCACCGTGCCGAAGTATCTGTTCCTGCTGTCCAAAAATGTGCAGACACTCATCAACTTTCTCCTGACGCTGGTGATCTATTTCCTGTTCGCTGCATTCGACGGGATAACGTTCACCTGGCGTGTCGTATGCCTCGTTTATCCAATATTCTGTCTGGTGCTGTTCAATATCGGCATTGGGATGGTCCTGTCCGCGCTGTTTATCTTCTTCCGGGATACCCAATATCTCTATAACGTGTTCGTCAGGCTGCTGACCTACTTATCCGCGGTCTTTTACAATATCAACGGCTACAGTCCCTTGGGGCAGAAGCTGTTCCTGCTCAATCCGATATATCTGTTCATCCGATACTTTCGGAAGATCGTCATCGAGGCCACGGTGCCCACGATATGGTTCCACCTGCTGATGGCGGCGGATGTGGTCATAGCGCTGGGGATGGGCTGTTTCATGTATAAGAAGTACAATACGAAGTTTCTGTACTATGTGTAAGGTTGGTGACACATGAGCGTATTGGAAGTACATAACGTGTCGATCCGTTATATGACGGGCGATTTTAAGAATATCGGTCTGAAGGAATATACCTTGCGGAAGCTGACAGGAAAATATCACGTCGATGAATTCTGGGCAGACAAAGACATCACGTTCTCTCTGGAAAAGGGTGACATGCTGGGCATCATTGGGTCAAATGGCGCTGGAAAGTCTACGCTATTGAAGGCAGTGTCCGGCATCATGGAGCCCACGAAAGGGAAGGTAACGCGGCAGGGGACAGTCGCGGCGCTACTGAACCTGGGGAGCGGCTTCGATGGAGAGATGACGGTAAAGGAAAACGTATACCTCCGGGGGGCCATGCTGGGCTATACCCGGAAGTTCATGGATGAGACATACGATAAAATCATCGCGTTCGCGGAGCTGGAAGAGTTTCAGGACAGGATGTTCCGACAGCTTTCCAGCGGCATGCGGGCGCGGCTCGCGTTCTCCATCGCATCTCTGGTACAGCCGGATATCCTCATATTGGATGAAGTGCTGTCGGTAGGCGACGGCGCCTTCCGCAAAAAGAGCGAGGCCAAGATGCGGGAAATCCTGAACAGCGGCGCCACGACCATCCTGGTGTCCCATGGACTTGGGCAGATCCGAGAGCTGTGCAATAAAGTGCTGTGGCTGGAAAAGGGGCAGCAGATCGCTTTTGGGAACACGGGGATCATCTGTGACCTGTATCAGCGGTTCCTGGATAAGGATATCACGCTGGATCAAGCCAGGGAGACCTTGACCAGACTCAACGCACAGTATGACTACCTCATTGTGGGCGCAGGTTTGTACGGATGCACTTTTGCCCGGGAGATGACGGACAAAGGGAAAAAGTGCCTGGTCATAGACAAGCGGCCCCACTTGGGCGGTAATGTGTACAGTGAGCAAGTAGCAGGAGTCACGGTCCATAAGTATGGGCCCCATATCTTCCATACGGATAACGGGGACATATGGGAGTATGTGAACCGGTTTACTTCCTTCCGGCCCTATACCCATCGGGTGGCGGCGGTAAGCGGGGAAAAGGAATACTCCATGCCGTTCAACATGAAGACCTTTGAGCAGTTGTGGGGCGTAAAGACCCCGGAGGAGGCCAAGGCAATAATAGAGGCCCAGCGGCCAAAGCTGGACCATGAGCCGGATGATCTGGAGGAGCAGGCGCTATCCGTGGTGGGCAGAGAGATATACGAGACGCTCATCAAGGGCTACACGGAGAAACAGTGGGGCCGGTCGTGCAAAAGCCTGCCGGCGGATATCATCAAGCGCATCCCCCTACGGTTCACGGATGACGACCGGTACTTTGAGGATAAATACCAGGGCATTCCTGAGAGGGGCTATAACGGGCTTATCGAAAAACTGCTGGAAGGCATCCCGGCGGTGACAAGTCTGAGCTATGAAAAGCTAATGAACGCCTACCCGGACGTTGCGAAGAAGACCGTGTATACCGGCCCCATAGACTCATTCTTTGGGTACAGGCTGGGGCAGATGGAATACCGGAGCATGCGGTTTGAGACGGGGATACTGGACGAAGAGGACTTCCAGGGCCGGGCGGTGGTGAACTACACCGACGAGGACACGCCGTATACGCGCATCATAGAGCACAAGCACCTTTCAGGGCAGGAGAGCCCGAAGACGGTGGTGACCCGGGAATATCCGCAGGACTGGGCTCCTGGACGTGAGGCCTATTACCCTGTGAACGACGAGCGAAATCAAAATTTGTACGGGCGGTATCTGGAACTGGCCAAGGAGCGGCCGGATGTGATATTCGGCGGTCGGCTGGGCGAGTACAAATACTACGATATGGACGACGCCATCGCCGCGGCCCTGGCCAGAGCGGCGCAGGAGCCCTAAGAAGAGAGGATGCCACGGGGGTACCCCCGTGTATGCTGTTACGATGTAACAGCATAATGAGACATTATGTACGCTGTGAACTATAGAGGTCGAGGTAAGGGATCATGAAAGTACGCGTGGTTTTTCGGAGCATTCTGTTTGTTATCATATTGGGGGTTGCCTTTTCCCTATGCTCCATATTTTTTAGGTTTCCGTCCAGTGATGTAGATGCCAGCAAATATGTTCCCGGGTTTTATGATGAACCGGAGAACACGCTGGATGCGGTCTATATCGGCGCAAGCAACGTGTTTGGAGCTTGGGCGCCCCCGATAGCTTGGGAGCACTATGGGATAGCCGTCTATCCCTTTGGGGGCGGCGGAATGAAGGTCGCGGCTGCGGAATACATGATCGAAGAGGCCAGAAAGAGGCAGCCCGACGCCCTATACATCGTGGGCATCTGCGATTGGACGCTTGACCCTACGCCGGATCCGGGCTGGATGCATAGAACGGTGGATTATATCCCTATGTCACTGAACAAGATCCGGTTGGTTGAAGCGATTTGCGACATGGGAGATCTGCCTTGGAAGGAGCGTCTGGAGTATTACATTCCCCTTATCCGCTACCATTCGCGCTGGAACGACTTGACCGAGGAAAGCTTTCTGATGGACTTTGGGAACAACAAGGCGGGAGACACTCATCTCGGTATCCTCTCCAAAACGACGGATCTGACAGCCAGTTATCGGAAGACGGAGCTGCGGGGCGAAATACCGGCTGATCAGAAGGAATACCTGGAGAAGCTGCTTCGATACTGCGAAGAAGAGAATGTGAACACGCTTTTTGTGATCACCACCGGGGTCGTTTCCAACCTGTCGTCAGTAGCGCGGCTGAACTCCATAAAGGATCTGTGTGAAGAGCACGGCTTTCCGGTATTGGATCTGTTGAACAACGAGAAAGAAATAGGATTGGACCTGTCACGGGACTTTTATAATGCGGGACATGTCAACATCCATGGAATGCTCAAAGCAACGGATTACGTGAGCCGGTATCTCATAGAGCACTATGGCTTTGAGGACAAACGTGGTGACCCGGCCTACAGCGAGTGGGATCAGGCCTATGACGACTATGTAGAGATCATCTCGCCCTATTCTCTAGATTTTGAGTATGAAAACGGCGGACGGGACTATTCTCTCAAGCCGCCGGAGTTGACGAAGCTCGCTGTCAACGGCACGACGCTGACACTGTCCTGGAAGGCGGCTGTGGGCGCGGACGGCTATTGCATTTACCGCAAGTGCGCAGGTACGGGATGGGCGCCTGTGGCGACGGTGGACGGAAAGACTCTAAGCTATGCAGATAAGGGTGAGATAGGAAAGACGTATACCTATACTGTGGTGCCGTTCCGAAACAGCCCGACAGGGACGCTATGGGGGGATTATGACGTAGCCGGGCTGAGCGCTATGTCTGTGATCGATGCGCCGACCAATGTATCCATCGAAGGTGAGACAAACGATTTGACCATCTGCTGGGACCCTGTACCGGGGGCAGACGGATACGTGGTGGCGCGGCGGGTCGTCCGTCAGAACTTCATTGCCCTGGATATGAATGTACAGGCCACCAGTTATACCGATACGGCGATGCTGGAGGATACGCCCTATCAGTACTGGGTCCGGGCCTTCCAGAACGATGAAAATGGCGAGGCGATCCTCGGCACAGTCTCGAAGACATTTACTTATCTGCCGGAGCTGTCCGGCCCGGCTGTCACAGCAGAGCTGGCCGATGGGATTCCTACGCTTACCTGGTCTGATCTGGGATGGAGCGGGAATTACACGGTCACACGCAGGACAGACGGTGGCGACTGGGAGCAGATCGCGGAACCGCTGGCGGCGGGCAGCGTGCAGTTTCGGGATGTCATGGCCGATGCCGGGACAGAATACGAGTACCAAGTGACGGCGAGCATCGCCTTTGACGGCAATACCTATTCCTATCCGTCTGAACCGGCGCGAATCACGGCGGAGGCGGAAGCGGTAGAGCTGGAGCCGCCGGAGATACTGATGGCGGAGCAGATAGGGAACATTGTCCAACTGGTGTGGGAGCCGTCCGACAACGCCACATCCTACCGCGTCTACCGGCAGGCGGAGGGCGAGAGCGGGCAAACTGTGTTGAATAATAGTGTCAGTGGCAATACGTACCAGGACAAGCCCCCGGCGGAAGGAGAATACACGTATATCGTTCAGCCGCTTTATGTGAAAAACGGATGCACATATTACGGAGAATTCCGTGAGGATGCCGGGCGGTTGGTCGCCTATGGCGCGGGCTGACTGCAGTAGTCGACCCCATAGCCCGTGACACAGGAAGGAGAGAGTGATTTGAGTTACCTGTCGTTGACGTTTTGTGCGTTCTTGGCTGCCCTTCTGGCAGCTTACGCCCTAACGCCTAATAAGTATAAATGGGTCACGCTGCTTGTTTTCAGCCTGATCTTCTATGTGAGCAGCGGTTTGGACAAACTGGCGTTCGTACTCGGAACGTCTGTGATTGTGTATGTCGTTTCCCGCCGCATACATAAGATCTGGCAGGAGTATGACGGATGCATCCGAAAGAAAAACTATAATTCCGAGGAAAAAAAGAAACTCAAGAAACGGTACATGGCAAAAAGCAGGTGTATGCTGCTATTGGCGCTGTTTGTGAGCGTGGGCATACTCTGCTGGTGCAAAATCGGGCTGAAAGCCGTTGGATTGTACAACAGCCTAACGGGAAACAGTGTCGCGCTGAAGATCATCATTCCGCTGGGCGTGTCGTACTATACCTTTTCCTCTGTCGGATACCTTGTGGATATCCATTGGAGGACAGTGGAGCCTGAAAAGAACTATTTCAAGCTGCTTCTGTGCATGATCTACTTTCCCCATGTAGTGGAGGGGCCTATCCCCAGATACGAACGGTTGCTCCCGCAGTTTGACAAGCTCACCTTCCCGGATTACGAACGGTTCTGCAAAGGGGCCCAGCTGACACTCTGGGGCCTGTTCAAAAAATTGGTGGTTGCAGACCGGCTGGGTATCTTTGTTAACGCTGTTTTCGGCGATGTGGGCAGCAGCGAGGGGTTAATTTTTCCTGTTGCGCTTCTGTTTGCCGCCTTTCAGATGTACGCGGATTTCAGCGGGTGCATGGATATCATCACAGGTATCTCGGATATCGTAGGCATCAAACTGGACAAAAACTTTGAACGCCCGTTTTTGTCCAGAACGGTGGCTGAATTCTGGCGCCGTTGGCATATCAGCCTTTTCAATTGGCTTAAGGATTACATTTATATGCCGCTTCTGACTTGTTCTGTGATAGGGAAAATACGGAAATTGCTCAAGAACAAATGCAGCGCCAAGACGATCCGAAATATTATGAGCATCATCCCAACGGCCTGCGTATTTCTGATCATTGGCATCTGGCACGATGTTGGCCTCAGATATGTGATACACGGGCTGTATTGGACAGTGCTTTTTGTGATGTCGTCCTTCCTGGAGGACAACCTGGCTGCCCTGTCGGCCAAGCTGCATATCGACACGGAAAGCGGAAGCTGGCGCCGTTTCCAGATCGTTCGCACGTTTGCGCTGTATGCGTTCAGTTATATTACATTTTCCCCAAAGAGCCTACTGGAGTCCATGCTCGCGATAAAACGCATGGTTACCAGATTCAATCCTTGGGTACTTTGGGACGGAACGCTGTATACATACGGCTTGGATAAGGCCAATTTCTGGCTCGCGATCGTAGCAATCGTATTCTTGATGGTGATAGACGTAAAGCAGGAGAAGGGCTGCTGCATACGTGATATTGTTGCCAGCCGCAGTATCCCAGTGCGCTGGTGCGTGTACTTGGCGGGTATATTTGCGGTGCTCATATTTGGAATCTATGGACCCGGTTATGATGCGGCATCGTTCATTTATGCGTGGTTCTGATCCATTATATAGAGAGGTATCGATATGCCATTTGGAACAATATCCAATGTAAAAATATCCGGGATCACATGCGCGATTCCAGATAACAAAGTGTATACAAAGCAATATACCGACCGATTCGGCGAGGATGAGTTGGAGCGTTTAGCGGAGGAGACGGGCGTGACGTCCACCTGCCGAGTGCTGGGACCGCAGTTGGCTTCCGACCTCTGCTATGAGGCGGCAGAGTCACTGCTGAATAGCCTTGGCTGGGAGCGGGAGAGCGTGGACGCACTCATCTACGTTTCCACTTCATTTGATTATACGGAGCCGGCGACATCGGGTGTTATCCAGCATCGGCTGGGGCTGTCCACCGACTGCATCGCGGAGGATATCCGCCTTGGATGCTCTGCCTTTGTCTATGGTCTAGTGACAGCCGGCTCGCTGATGCAGACAGGCGGAGTGAAACGGGCGCTGTTGCTGTGCGGCGAGAATGTCAGCAAGACGACAGCCCCCTCCAGTACCTCGGACCTTCTGTACGGTGACGCCGGTTCCGCCACGGCGCTGGAATGGGATGAGACCTGTTCCCGTCCGATCCACTATCTGCTCCGCACAGACGGCAACCGATTCAAAAGCATTTTTTCCCGCAGCGGAGGAGCCCGACATCCCGACGGCGAGGACATATACACGATCACTTCCGGCGTGGATGTGTTTGCTTTTTCCATCAGGGAGGTGCCGAAGACGATCCTGGAGTTCATGGAGCACTATGGGCTACAGGGTGACGACCTGGACCTGTACGCCTTCTACCAGGCCAACGAGAAGGTCATTGGCCGAATCATCAAATGGTGTAAGCTGCCGCCGGAGAAGGTGCCCATGTCCCTTACCCGGTTCGGAAACACCGGCGCGGCGTCGGTGCCTATCGCCATTTCCACATATTTGGAGGACAAGGAACGGGACAGAGGAATGCATATCCTTGGATCCGGGTTCGGCGTGGGCCTTTCCTGGGGCGTGGTGGATATGTTCCTGCCGAAGGATGCGCCGGTGGAGATGTTCTTTACCAGGAACTACTATGACGACGACAACGACTGCACGGTGACCGCGCCGTGAAATGCTGGTAAGTCTTAAAACCAAGTTTTTAAAAATTATTTTGGAGGTAATGACCATGACAAATGAAAAGAAACTGGAAATGCTGGCAGACGCAATGGGTGTGGAAGCTGCCGAACTGTCGGAAGGTATGGAACTGAAGGACATCGTGAAGTGGGACTCACTGGCCTCCATCAACTTCATCGTGCTATTAGATGATGAGTTTGATAAAGAGGTCAGCGCGGGCGAACTGAAGCGTTGCAAAACGGTGGAAGACCTGTTGGAGCTGATGGAGTGAGAACATAAGGGTGACATTTACATGAGAACAAAAGATGATCTGCTGTTGGGTCTGGATGCCTATGAGATCCAGCAGTACCAGCAAAACAGATATCCGTGTTTTTTTGTGGACTGCATTACGGAAGCAAAACCTGGCGAGTATGCAAAGGGATATAAGAATTTTACTTTTAATGAGTGGTTTTTCCCTGCACACTTTGCCGACGAACCCAATGTGCCTGGCTTTGTACAAATCGAGACATTGACACAGGTGTTCCTTATGACCTTCCTTACGATACCGGAAAACAAGGGGAAAAAGACAGGGTTCATCTCTGTGAAAAATGCCAGATTCAGAAAGAAGATCATTCCGGGAAACCGGCTTGAAATGGAAGCTCACCTAGACTCTTTCCGGCGTGGCTTTGCGAAGGGGCATGTTGAAGGGTATGTGGACGGAGAATTGACATGTTCGCTGGAACTGGAGGTAGCGATCCCGGATATTATGCGTCAGTTCAAGCCAAAGATTGAAGTGGAAGAAAATCCCACGGGGGGTGGCAAGTAGTCAAGTTATCATATCGTTTGCTGGGCTCTTGCCGTATCGCGCTGCGGAAAGACGTTCGGCTCCTGCCTCTTGGACCTTTTGATTGGGAGGTATTGAGATGCAGGAAAAGGCTTTTTCATTGAACGAAGTGGAGCTTCTGCGGTATCAGCCGAACCGCTTTACGTTTTTGCTTTTGGACCGGGTGACGGAAGTGGTTCCCGGAAGATACGCAAAAGGGATATAAGAACTTAACGTACAACGAATGATTCTTTCCTGATCACTTTGAGGATGACCCGAATGTCCTGAGCTCTATTCAGGTGGAGGCCATGTCTCAGACCCTTCTGATGACAATTTTGACGCTTCCAGGGTACGCACAGATAGTAACGGCCAGCCTACAGAGATAACCGGGTCGAGTTCAAGAGGGAAATCGTTCCGGGTGACAGGCTGGATATGCAGGCGGAGCTGAAAATGTTCCGAGATGGTGTGGAGCCCGGAAAGGTCGAGGGATATGTGAGGACGAAGCTGGCGTGTTTGGCTGAATTCATTATTGGCATCCCGTCAATCATACGGGAACAGCAATAAAACAGGCAGAGGAGGAGCGCTTTTGGAGCGTGTTGCCGATTACATCATCGATAGGCTGGCAGAGGCTGGCGTAAATAAGATATTTCTTATCACGGGACGTGGGGTCCTGTATCTTTCCGATGCCGTCGCGAGATGTCCGGATATAGAGGGAGTTTCACTCTACCATGAGCAGGGAGCATCCTACGCGGCTATGGCCTATGCCGCCGCAAAGGACGGCATGGGAGCAAGCCTTGTTTCTACGGGCTGCGCTGCTGCGAATGCTGTCACCGCCGCTCTCTGCGCTTGGCAGGACAATCTTCCCTGTATCTTTATATCCGGCCAGCATATGCTCCGTGAGACGACCCGTCATACCGGCATTCCCATCCGTACATATGGCTCGCAGGAGACAGACATCATTAGTATCGTGGAGCCTATCACAAAGTATGCGGTGATGCTGGAACGGGCGGAAGATGTGGCCGCCGAGCTGGACAAGGCCATATACCTGGCCAACGATGGCCGGAAGGGACCGGTGTGGATCGACGTGCCCCTGGACGTGCAGAACATGCGGGTGGAGCCGGAGACGCTCCGGCGGTATGAGCCGGAAACACACTGTGGATACGGAGTGCAGGAGGAAACGGTCCGTCAGATAGCTGATGAGCTGACTCATGCGGAGAGACCACTGTTATTCGTTGGCGGCGGCGTCCGCAGCGCTGGTGCACAGAGATTGGTGCGGGACTTTTCCGCCAAGACAGAGATACCCATTGTATTTTCCCCGTCTGCCGCAGACGCAGTGGGTGCCGGGGAGGCGCTTTCTATCGGCGCCGTCGGCGGCCTTGGCGGCAGCCGGGCTGGTAACTTTGCCGTACAGAACGCGGACTATCTGCTGGTCCTTGGTTCAAAGCTGTGCTCTCAGACTATCGGCTCAAACCCGGAGAGGTTTGCCCGCGAGGCAAAAATAACAGTGGTAGACATTGATGAACAGGAACACCAAAAGAACGGCGCTCACATTGATCGGTTCGTACAGGCGGACGTAAAACAGTTTATGGAGCGGCTGTCCGCTATAGACGTTGTGGTACATTGCGGAGCGTGGACGGAAAAGTGCCTACATTGGAAGGGCCGCTTTACTGTTTCTAAAGAACAGTTCATTGAGAACAGTCAGGATGGCCGGATAGACCTGTATCGGCTCGCGGACGTCCTTTCCGGACTGCTGCCGGACGACGCCACGGTGATCACCGACGCCGGGTTTGAGGAGCTGATTATCCCGTCGGCGGTGCAGTACCGGGAGGGACAGCGATGCCTGTTCCCTGCGGCTCAGGGCGCCATGGGCTACGCGATACCGGCCATTGTCGGCGCTCACTTTGCCGGAAGGCGGCATATCGTGACAGTGGTGGGAGACGGCTCTGTCATGATGAATATACAGGAACTGCAGATCATCCGCTGGCACGATATCCCCGCCAAAATATTTGTTATCAACAACGATATGTACGGGGTCATCCGCAAGCGGCAAAAGGACTTGTTCCGGCGGCGGACCATCGGCAACGACCCGTCGGACGGCGTCCCGGCACCGGACTTTGAGAAGATCGCCGCGAGCTTCGATATCCCCTACCGGCGGATTGAGGCAGAGACAGAGCTGATGGAAGCCGTGCGGGCCGTACTGGCGATGGACGGGCCCTACATCTGCGAGGTGCCGTGCAAAACAGAGCAGGCGTACCTGCACGAATCTGTGGCCATCAACGAGGCCCGACGGCTGGTGAAGCGGCCCATTGAGGACATGTCGCCATTCTTGGATAGAGACGTATTCCGGGCGGAAATGATCGTTAAACCGATGGAGGAGTGAAGTGCGCTATGGGAAGTATCGTATTGAATGGCGGCGACGTGGTGTCCGATTATGGGCGGCCGTACTTCGTCGCGGAGGTGAACAGCAGCCACAACGGCAATGTGGATGTTGCCCGGCAAATGATAGACGCGGCAGCCAATGCGGGGTGTAACTGTGTGAAATTCCAATCCTGGTCGGCCAGGTCGCTCTACTCCCGGACGTACTACAAGAAAAATCCCATCGCAGAGCGATTCGTGAAAAAGCTGTCTCTGACGCCGGAGCAGCTGAAGGATATGGCGGACTACTGTGCCAGCCGGGGCGTCAGCTTTTCCTCGACGCCCTACTCTGAGGAAGAGGTGGACTTTCTGGCGGAGGAGTGCCATGTGCCCTTTATCAAGATCGCCTCTATGGAGATCAATAATCTGGAGTTTCTTCGGTACATCGGGGCAAAGCAGCTCCCGGTCGTGCTGTCCACCGGCATGGCGGAGATGGAGGAGGTCGACAAGGCGGTGCATACTCTGGAGGAGACCGGAAACCGCCAGATCATCCTGCTCCACTGTGTTTCCATCTATCCGGCCAAGGCGGAGACCATTAATCTGAACAACATCGTCGGTCTGCGGGAGCATTTCCCCGACTATCCCATCGGCTTTTCCGACCACACCCTGGGGAGCGCAGCGGCCATCGCCGCCACGGCGCTGGGAGCGGCGCTCATTGAAAAGCACATTACCTTGGACGCCAAGAAGATCGGCATGGACAACCAGATGGCCATGGAGCCGGACGCGCTGAAGGAGATGGTTGGCGCCTGCCGAATCATTCACGCGGCGCTGGGCTCAAAGGAGCGCACGGTGCTGCCAGAGGAATATGAACAGCGCAGGAATATGCGGCGCAGCGTGGTCACAACACGGGATATCGCCAAGGGCGAGGTGTTGCGCCGGGAGGACTTGGATGTAAAGCGGCCTGGCACAGGCCTGCCGCCGGAGCGGCTGGAAGAGCTTATCGAGAGAGAAGCAGCATGCGACATTGAGGCGGATACCGTCATCGGGGAGTCCGACCTTGTGTGCAAATAAAAACGAATATTTGGAGGATATCACCATGAACGCAGAAAAGTATCTGAACATCTTTAAGGAGAGCTTCGATGTGGACGAGGCCACGGCCAAGGGCCTGAAGTATCAGGACATCCCCGCCTGGGACTCTGTGGGGCATATGAGCCTCATCGCGGCCCTGGAGGACACCTTCGACATTATGATGGACACCGACGACATCATCGATTTCAACTCCTTTGAAAAGGGCAAGGAGATCCTTGCCAAGAACTACGGGATCGAGTTCTGATGATGTGGGAGCTGGAAAAATATCATGATCGCACCGCCGTGCTGGACGAGTTCGATACGGCGGTGACCTACGGCGATCTGGCCGCGGAGGGAGAGCGCATCTCCTCTGCGGCGGGCGGCCGGTGCTTGGTATTCTGCCTGTGCACCAACACCGTGGGCTCTATAGCGGGGTATGTGTCCTTCATGAACGCCGGCATCGTGCCGGTGCTGCTGAACGCCCACCTGGAGCGGGCGCTGCTGGACAGCCTTCTGGCGGCCTATGCGCCCAAGTACCTGTGGGCCCCTGCGGAGCAGGCGGGGGATTTTGCCGGTATGGAGAGTGTCTATAGCTCCTATGGCTACAGCCTTCTTCGGACCGGCTATCCCACGGAGTATCCGCTGTTTCCGGAGCTGGGCCTTCTGCTCACCACCTCCGGCTCCACGGGCAGCCCCAAATTCGTGCGCCAGAGCTATGCCAACATTCTAGCCAACGCTCGGTCCATCGTCCAATATCTTAAGCTGGACGAGACGGAAAAGCCCATCACCACTCTGCCCATGAACTATACCTACGGCCTGTCCATCATCAACAGCCATCTGCTGGTGGGGGCCACGCTGCTGGTCACGGACAAGGGCCTCATGCAGCGGGAATTCTGGCAGTTTTTCAAGGCGCAGAAGGCCACGTCCTTCGGCGGCGTTCCCTATACCTACGAAATGCTGGAGCGGCTGCGGTTTTTCCGCATGGACCTGCCCAGCCTGCGGACCATGACCCAGGCCGGGGGAAAACTGACGCCGGAGCTGCATAAGAAATTCGCCGAGTACGCCGACGAGAAGGGCAAGAAGTTCGTGGTCATGTACGGCCAGTGCGAGGCCACCGCCCGCATGGGCTATCTGCCCTCGGACAAGGCGGTGGAGCGCTGCGGCTCCATGGGTATCGCTATTCCCGGCGGCACGTTCCGCCTGGTGGGCGCTGACGGTAAGACCGTTACTGAGCCCCGTGTGACCGGGGAGCTGGTCTACGAGGGGCCCAATGTGACGCTTGGTTATGCCGAGCAGGGAGAGGACCTCATCAAGGGCGACGAGCGCCACGGCGTGCTGGAAACGGGGGATATGGCCCAGTTCGACGAGGACGGATATTACTATATCGTGGGTCGGAAAAAGCGTTTTTTGAAGATCTACGGCAACCGTGTCAACCTGGACGAAGTGGACAGGCTCATCAAGGGTCGGTTTGATGGACTGGACTGTGCCAGCGCCGGTGTGGACGACCATATGTACCTGTTCGTGACGGACGGCACCCTGGCGGACGAGGTCAAGGACTTCATCGTGGCCAAGACCGGGCTCAACCACGCGGCGTTTAAGGTCATCGTCATCGATGAGATACCCAAAAACGACGCGGGCAAGACGCTTTACAAGGACCTGGCGAAGTATTACCAGTGAAGGGTGACCTATGCGGCTTTTCTGTTTTACTTTTGTGGGCGGCAGCGGGTCCTTTTTCAATGGAATCGAGCCATATCTGCGGCCGAAGATTGAGCTTGTGAAGCTGGAATACGCCGGACATATGGAGCGGCGCCATGAGCCGTTTTACAGAAGTTTCGACGCGCTCGCGGCGGACATGTATGGCCAGGTCAGAAAACAGGTCCGGGTGGGAGAGTCCTACGCGCTGTTTGGCTACAGCATGGGCGCTATCGCGGCCGCCGAGGTGACGAAGACGATCCTCGTGGAGAGAGAACTCCCGCCGCCAGCACATGTATTTCTGGCTTCTCATGGCCCATGCGTCCTGGGGGAGCGGACTGGCGCTGACGGGCCGGACACGGATGAGACGATTCGGCAGTGGACCGTCCGCTTCGGGGGGCTGCCCGAAAAGCTGGTCAACAGCCCCACATTCTGGCGCGTCTATCTGCCTATCTACCGGGCGGACTATGAGCTGATAACAGACTATGATTTCGGCAGGCTGGCCTATGTGACGGACGTACCGGCCACAGTGCTTTTCTCGCCGGCGGATATCCCCCGCGGGGATATGGAAAAATGGCGGCGGGTCTTTACCGACAAATGCGACATTCTGGAATATGACGGCGGCCATTTCTTCCTGCGGGAGCATGAACGGGAGGTGGCGGACGTGATCAACGAGAGGTTGAGGAAGACATGACGTTTGAGGAGCTTTTGCAGGTACCGCCCTATTCGCTGGGGCACGAGGAGAAGCACGCGCTTTTGACGGAGCGGCTCCTGGAACTTACGGAGCATCACCGGGACCGGTGCCCGGAGTACCGCCGGATGCTGAAGAGCGTGGGCTACGACGCCGGGAGTGTATCCGGCTATGAGGACCTGCCCTTTCTGCCGGTGCGGCTTTTCAAGGAGCTGAGCCTCAGGAGCGTTCCCCAGGAGGATGTGGTGAAGACCATGACCTCCTCCGGCACCACAGGGCAGGCCGTGTCCCGGATCTATCTTGACAGGACGACCTCCGCCAACCAGCAGAAGGCCATGGTGAAGATCGTCTCGGACTTTCTGGGCGCCTCACGGCTGCCCATGATCGTGCTGGACTGCCCCTCGGTTGTGAAGGACAGAAACATGTTCTCCGCCCGGGGCGCGGGCATTCTGGGCTTTTCCATCTTTGGCGCCCGGAAGATATACGCCCTGGACGACGACATGCATCTGGACAGGGAAGCGCTGACGGCATTTTTGGAGAAGTTCCAGGGGCAGGATATCCTTCTCTTTGGCTTCACCTTCATGGTGTGGCAGCACTTCTATAAGGAGCTGGTGCGGCTGAAGGAACAGGGCGTCACCTTCGACCTCAGCCGGGGCATCCTCATCCACGGCGGCGGGTGGAAGAAGCTGGCCAGCGAGGCCGTGAGCCCCCAGGAATTCCACGACCGGCTCCGGGATGTATGCGGCATCGACCGGGTGCACGACTACTACGGCATGGTGGAGCAGACCGGCTGCATCTACATGCAGTGCGAGTGCGGCCATCTCCACGCCAGCGTCTTTTCGGACGTCATCATGCGCCGGCCCCTGGACTTCGGCGTATGCGGGGTGGGGGAGCCGGGCATCATCCAGGTGGTGTCCGCCATCCCGGAGTCCTATCCGGGCCACTCTCTGCTGACGGAGGACGAGGGCGTGCTGCTGGGGGAGGACGACTGCCCCTGCGGGCGGAAGGGCAAGTATTTCAAGATCAACGGGCGGCTGAAAAACGCGGAGATACGGGGGTGCAGCGATACCTATGCGGCAAAATTTGCATGATCTGACCGGCGTTACCTACCTGGTGGGCAGCGCGGATATCGCCGCCGCCATGCCGGCCGTGCCGGCGCTGCCGCCCTTTGACGGGCGCATCCTGGAGTTTTTGAACGCTGTGGCGAAGGCGCTTCTGGCGGACCGGGAGGCCAAGGCCTATCCCGATGTGGTCACCTTCGCCTTCTGGATACGCAGCGCCTCCACGAAAAAGCTGAAGGAGCGGTTTTGCCGGGACGACGGCGCTGTCCGCTTGGGCCGGGGCGTGGCTTTCCATATCGCGCCCTCCAACGTGCCGGTGAACTATGCCTATTCCCTGGCGGCGGGGCTCCTGACCGGCAACGCCAACATCGTGCGGGTGCCCAGCAAGGATTTCCCCCAGGTGGATATCATCGACCGGGCGCTCCAAAGCGTGCTGGCCATGCCGGAGCATAGGGAGATGAGAAAGCGCATCTGCCTGGTACGCTATGGCCGGGACAGGGCGGTGAACGACGCCCTCTCCGCCATGGCCGACACCCGCGTCATCTGGGGCGGCGATGCCACCATCGCGGAGGTGCGCAAGTCTTCCCTGCCGCCCAGAGGCAGCGAGGTCACCTTCGCCGACCGCTTCTCCCTGGCGGTGATCGACGCCGACAAGTATCTCGCCCTGGAGGACAAGGACCACATCGCGCAGGACTTCTATAACGACACCTATCTCACCGACCAGAATGCCTGCACAAGCCCCCGGATGGTCATTTGGACAGGCGGCAAAAAGGAAGAGGCCAAGGCGGAATTCTGGCGGCGGCTCCATGACCTGGTCCGCAAAAAGTACACCTTCCAGCCTATCCAGGGTGTCAACAAGCTGACCAGCGGGTATCTCGCCGCCGTGAACCGGGAGGGCGTGCGGGTGGCGCCCCATGAGGACAACCTGCTGGTACGGGTCCGTGTGCCGGCCCTGGACGGCGGCGTCATGGACCTGAAGGACAACTCCGGGTACTTCTTTGAGTACGACTGCGGCGATATCCTGGAGCTCAAGCCGCTGTGCGATGACAGCCGCTGTCAGACCGTCTCCTATCTGGGGGATAAGGACATGTTCCGGCCCCTGCTGGCGGCCGGGGGCCGGGGGATAGACCGGATCGTGCCCATCGGCAAGACTATGGACTTCGACCTCATCTGGGACGGGTACGATCTGGTGAGCCGATTGACAAGAACAGTCAGTATGATCTAAAAGTTGAGAAATTTAAGGAGAAGGAATTATGGCGAAAGAAGAAATATACAACAGAAGAAGCATTCGTGAATTCAAGGAAGAGATGCTGCCCGTGGAAGTGATCAACGAGATACTGGATGCTGGGAGAGTAGCGCCTTCGGGAAACAATAGACAGCCGTGGAAGTTTCTTGTATTTGCAGGGGAAAAGAAAGTGCAGCTTTTGGATGCCATGGGGAAAGGTGTAAAAAGAGAGCGGCACGGAGAGAGAGAGAGAGAGAGGTGGCACGGTCGGGACAGCAAAACTGTCCGACTACTTTGCTGACTCAAGGTATGGTAATTTAGTCATAGCAAGGACGCTCCAAGTATTGCGTGCGGCGCCTGTTGTCATCTTGGTGATGAACCCGGAAGGAAAAAGTCCGTTTGAGGAGATGACTTTTTCGGAAAAAGTTACTGATACGATAGACACGCTCTCTATCGGCGGTGCTGTAGAGAATATTTTGTTGAGAGCGCAGGAATTGGGGATAGGAACCCTGTGGGTCGGCGAGACATATTGGGCTTATGAGGAACTGGAGCAATATCTGAACAGACCAGGGCAGTTGGTATGTGCTATAGCGCTGGGCTATGCAGATGAAACTCCTGCTGCGAGGCCTCGGCGAGAATTGAAGCAAATCGTTGAGTACCTTACTGACTGAGTTCCAGATCGCAATATAACTCCAGGCAGGCCTCGGGTCCGTAGAATAGAACGGCGAAATACCCGTCATTCGATTTCCAATTCCAGAAAAATGTAATTGGAAGGATCTGAGGATACATGAAAGAGATATATGACAGAAGGAGCATCCGGAAGTATAAGAATGAGATGCCACCCCTGGAGGTGATCAACGAGATTCTGGACGCGGGCAGAGTGGCGCCGTCGGGGGAAAATAAGCAGCCATGGAAATTCCTTGTATATGCGGGGGAGAAAAAGGCGCAGATGCTGGCCGCGATGGAGGCAGGCACAAGGCGGGAGCGAAAGGGTGCAAAGGAACCGGGCGGTGGGGACGCAAAGCTTGCCACGTTCTTCTCCGACCGTCGGTATGGGACTGCTGTCATCGCCGCTACACTTCGGGCCCTGCAGAAGGCACCTGTGGTGGTCATGGTCATGAATCCAAGCTGCAGGAGTCCTTTTGAAGAGACCACGGGACAGGAGAGGGTAGATGAGCTGATCGATACGCTCTCCATTGGCGGCGCGGTTGAGAATATGCTCCTGTGCGCCAAGGAGCTGGGGCTCGGGACGCTGTGGGCAGGCGGGACATTCTGGGCCTATCAGGAGCTGGAGCAATATCTGAACAGACCGGGGCAGCTCGTCTGCGCGGTGGCGCTGGGATATGCGGATGAGGACCCGGCGCCCAGGCCACGTAAAGAACTGAAGGATATCGTCGAGTACTATATGGATTGACCGGGAGAAGCGAATGATGGAAGATAGCAAGTCTGAGAAGATAAATAATCGGGGGGGGGGTATTCAACCCGGTGACCAGGGGTTCAGCCTGGACACATTGGAACTGAAAGACTACGTGCAATTCCGCTACCCCTTCCTCTTGATTGACCGGGTGACAAAGGTCATCCCCGGCAAGAGCGCGAAAGGATATAAATTTTTCTCGAACAACGATTGGTTTTTTTCTGGGCATTTTCCGGATGCGCCGATGGTTCCAGGTGCGCTGCAATTTGAGGCCATCGGGCAGATGCTGTGCGTAGCGCTGAACACACTGCCGGGTATGGCCGGGACAATACCCAAGTTGCTGTCGTTTGACGTGAAGTGCAGAAAGCCGGTCCTGCCGGGAGATAGATTCGATATCGAGGTGAAAATACTGTTCTGGAGAGACGGCATTTGCAAGGGAAAAGGCGTCGGTTATGTGGACGGAGAAACGGTCTGCGAGGCAACTGTCCTTCATGCCGTTACAGAGCTGATGGAATAGCGTATCAAAACTACTGCTTCATCTAAGGGGGAGCGCGTGAAAACGGGTTATATGCTTGGCAATCGAAAGGTGGCTATCGTCGGAGCGGGCTATGTGGGCGCGACGGTGGCCTATGCGCTTTCCCTGCGGGACATCGCCAGGGAAATCGTGCTGATCGACCGCAATAAAAGCAAAGCAGAGGGTGAGGCGTGGGATATCCGCCATGGCATTCCCATGCTGGGGACCGCCGATCTGTACGCCGGGGACTACGCCGACTGCGCGGACTGTGACCTGGTCGTCATCGCGGCTGGCCGCAACCGGGTGCCCGGCGAGTCCCGGACGGACCTGGCGGAGGAAAATGTGAGCATCCTGCGGGAGGTGACGACGGCTGTCCGGAAATACTATACCCGCGGTACGATTTTGGTGATTACCAACCCAGTGGACATCCTGACGTACAAGGTGAGCGAATGGATGGGGCTTCCCAATGGGCGGGTGTTCGGCACAGGCTGTATTCTGGACAGCTCCCGGTTCGTCCGCTGTATCGCCGACTATGTGGGGCTGAGCACCGGCGTGGTCCAGGGGTATCTGGTGGGAGAACACGGCGAGGGCCAGGTGCCGGTATGGAGCCGGGTGACAGTGGGGGGCATCTCTGTGGAGGACTACTGCAGGGAGATGGGTATCCCGTGGGATGAGACGGTACGCGCGAAGATTGAGGAAAAGACCAGGAGTATGGGCACCGAGATCATCCGCGCCAAGGGCAGGACCCATTACGGCATTGCCACCTGCGTCTGCCAGCTGGCGGACGCCATTCTCAATCAGCGCCCCACGATTGCGTGCGTCAGCTCGCCGTTGATGGGAGAGCACGGTGTGCGCGGCGTGGCACTGTCGGTGCCATCGGTCATTGGCCCCGGCGGTGTGCAGCAACGCATACGAGAGCGCTGGGCGCCGGAGGAATACAGGGGCTTTTTTGATGCCGTGGAAAAGGTCAGGGCAGTTTTGAGTGGATCATCAGAAAGCTTGAAAAGGGAGAGATAAAGGGCGTGCAGGGGCGGGACGCGGTGGCCAGCGCCATGCGTCTTCTGCACTTGGTGGGCATGGCGGAGAAGGCCGACCGCTACCCCGACGAGTTGTCCGGCGGCCAGCGCCAGCGCGTGGCCATCGCCCGCACCCTGGCCATGGAGCCGGAGGTGGTGCTCTTCGACGAGCCCACCAGCGCCCTGGACCCCACCATGGTGGGCGAGGTGCTGAACGTCATGAAGGAGCTGGCGGCGGACGGCCTCACCATGCTCATCGTCACCCACGAGATGCAGTTCGCCCACGACGTGTCCACCCGCGTGTTCTACATGGACCAGGGCGTCATCTTTGAGGAGGGGACACCGGAGCAGGTGTTCAATCACCCCAAGCAGGACCGGACTCGCGTCTTCGTCCAGCGGCTCAAGACACTCTCACTTTCCGCGCAGTCCCCGGATTACGATTTCATCGGCCAGTCGGAGAGCATCCGTCAGTTCGGCGAGAAGAATCTGCTGGGCCGGAAACGGGTGCTGGGCATGCAGAGCGTGTACGAGGAGATACTGGCCCAGAGCATCGTGCCGTCCCAGGGGGCCTCGTTCCCGGTGGATGTGTCGGTGGAGTATTCCGAGAAGGAGGACCGGCTGGAGATGCGCTTCACCTGGAGCGGCACCGACTTCGACCCCATGCAGGATGTTGACGAGCTGTCTGTCAAGCTGGTGAAGGCCACTGTCCAGAGCTATGAGCATGCCTATGCCGACGGTGTGAACCGTCTCACCTTCACTATCTGATCGCCCGTGCCTATTCATGTTGGGAATACTTGGACATTTTGAGGAGGGACACATAGTGTCGGCATACTTCAATGACCGGACAGACCAGTTTCATCGTTTCTGTGGCAACAACCAAATAGAAAAGACCGGAGCGCTTACCGCGTTCCGGCCTCGTTCTTTTCTTTTACCATATCGTCGTGAGCATCATGTGTTAAACAGGGGCGCCAAGGTGTCGGCGTGGGTCTGGAATATCTCCAAAAGGACAGTGTTCCATTGCCGGGCGTCCTTTTCCTCGCTGCCGAACACATAATCCTCCTGGCCATAGTCGATCACGTCGAAACCGGGGATGGTCTTGCTGGCCCCCGTCACACGGTAGGCCGCGGCGTCAGCCAGGGAGAAGGTCGCGTTTTCTATATCCGAACCGTCCACCCAGCCGGTCAGGTCAGTGCCGGTGGGGGCGGTGGCCGTGCCGTTGGCTGTCTGGGTCTGGGCGGGCTGCTTTTCAACTGCTGCACCGCCGGCGTACTTGGCTACCATCTCATCCACATACAGGGAGAAGGACTCGCCCAGCACCTCGGAAGGCACATGGCCGCCGTCCCACTGCCACTGGAGCTCTGCGTCGGCGTTCAACCAGGCGATTTGCAGGTTCAATGACGTGAACATGGACATGTCTCCCTCGGCCGCGCCCATCATCATCCGGGTCCAGACAGGGGCTTCTGTGCCTTCTGCGCCGATGTAGTTCAGCGGATCGTACAGAGCGACGATGTTGTTCCCGTACTCATCTCCGGCCGCGATCTCGGCGATATCCGCCTCATAGGATGCGACCATCTCCTCGTAGAACGCATAATTCCGGGAACCCGTCCCGCCTGTGGCAGACTGGGTGGTGCCCGCGTCCGGCGTTCCCACCAGCATCTGGCCGCCATCAGGACCTTTGCCGCCCATCATGTCTGGCATTTCTCTGGCCGGCATGCCGCCCTCCGGACGCTGGCCGTCCATTCTGCTGCCGAACTTTCCGCCGTCGGGCAGGGTCTCTGTCGGAGCCGCCCTCCGCCGCCTGGGCCGTCACGCCCAGGCCCAGCAGCATGGCCGCTGCCAATGCCGCACACAATGTCCTCTTCATGTTTATACCTGCCTTTCATTGAATGCCCGGAGCATATCATGGATTTTTGAATGGAAAACGACCCATTTGTGAAAAATCTGAAAATTGCCTTGTCAACACAGATTTTAACAAATTGGAAATGCGAGGTTTCGGTCGCTGAGGGCGGTCTATGGATCGATCCAGATGTAATGCCGGTCGGCAGTAACTCTTTCTATCCGGCCGCCATTTGCCAAAGCGACACGGATGGAGGGCTGGTTGTGGTTTTGAATGGTGAGAAGAAGACGGCCGGCATGGAGCTGCTTACTTTCAGATGCCAGAAGGGCCAGGAATTTCTTTCCCAGGCCCCGGCCTCTGGCGGAAGGGAGGATGGCATAGCCAATGTTACCGCCCTTTTCCAGCAGTGCCTCAGTCATGAGGTGGCGTACTTTCCCCATGCCTATGGGTCTCCCGTCCTCATAGAGCCAGAAGATGGTTTCCGGGACCTTTCCGTCAACGACCCCGACCTGTTCTAAACAGGCTGCAGCAAACCGGAGCCAGTCCCTGTACTGGTCATAAGAAAGGCCGTTCGCCGGATTCATGAACCCGTTTTCATCTGCCGGCAGCGCCTGCAGAAGGTCATAGACATCCCGGCCATCTTCCGGGCTGAGTTTTTTGAGCTCCAATTCCATGGCCGTATCCTTTCGCTTGACGCCGCGCTACAGCGAGTCGCGGATAGACTCCACGATGCCTCTTGGCATGTAGCCAAGCAGCCTTGACGCCTTCTCATGGGAGAAGCGGCCGTTGGTGTGCAGGGTGTAGACGGAGTAGGGGGTGAGCAGGGGCGAGCGGTCCCCGGCCAGCAGGGACAGGCGCTCCGCAAGGGGAGCTATGCGCCGCACCGGACCGTGGGGAAGCTCAAGGCGGCTGGCGCGCCGACCCTTGATGCGGCAGACGGTGCTGAGAAGTTCTTTGACCTTTACATAGTGGCCGCTGAGGATATAGCACTCGCCTGCCTGGCCGTGTTCCTCGCAGGAGAGGATGCCGTCAGCCACGTCCCGCACATCCACGAAGTCATAGCCGCCCTCCATACTAACAGGTATCCTGCCGCTGGCCATGGCCCGGATGGTGCGGACCATGTGGTTGCGCCGGCCGTGGTCGCCGGGGCCGATGATGCCGGAGGGGTGGACGATGCTCACGTTCAGCCCCTCCCGGGC
>CANPWJ010000006.1 GCA_947584035.1 uncultured Acetatifactor sp.
CCGGAGGAGCTGGACTACATCATCCCCGGAAACGATGATGCGATCCGCGCCGTGAAGCTGATCGTCTCCAAGATGGCGGACGCTGTCATCGAGGCGAACCAGGGCGAGGCGGTATACTCTGAGGAGGAGATGGCTGCCGGCGCCGAGGGTGCGGAGGATATCGAGGAAGTGGCAGAGGCCGAATAAGTACCGGAAGCGGATGGAGGAGACAGAAAATGGCAGAGATTACTGCAGCAATGGTAAAGGAGCTGCGCGAACAGACCGGCGCAGGTATGATGGATTGTAAAAAGGCCCTGAATGAGACGGGCGGAGATATGGAAGCGGCAGTAGAGGTGCTGCGGAAGAACGGACAGGCCAAGGCGGTCAAGAAGGAAGGCAGGATCGCGGCGGAGGGCATCTGCCGGATCGCCGTCAGAGGCGACCAGGCGGCCGCTGTGGTGGAGGTGAATTCCGAGACCGACTTTGTGGCGAAGAACGAGACGTTCCAGCAGTTTGTACAGGCGGTGGCTGAACAGGCAGTAGAGACGGACGCGGCCGATATCAATGCCTTCCTGGCGGAGAAGTGGAAGGAGGATCCTTCCAAGACCGTGAACGAGGCGCTGGTTGACAAGATCGCGGTGATCGGTGAGAAGCTGAGCATCCGCCGGTTTGAGAAGGTGACAGCCCAGGGCGGCTGTGTGGCTTCCTACGTGCACGGCGGCGGCAGGATCGGCGTGATCGTGGAGGCGGAGACGGCTGTGGTAAACGATGCCGTGAAGGAGGCTCTGACCAATATCGCCATGCAGGTGGCGGCACTGTACCCCAAGTATGTGGCTACCTCCGATATCTCCGAGGAGTACAAGGCTCACGAGCGGGAGATCATCGCCGCGCAGATCCAGCAGGATCCCAAGATGGCCGGGAAGCCGGAGAAGGTGATAAACGGCGCCATCGAGGGCCGTCTGAACAAGGAGCTGAAGGAGGTATGTCTGCTGGAGCAGGTGTACGTCAAGGCAGAGGACGGAAAGCAGAGCGTTGCCAAGTACCTGGAGCAGGTCGGAAAGGACAATCAGACCACGGTTACGGTAAAGCGGTTTGTGCGTTTTGAGACCGGAGAGGGACTGGAGAAGAAGAACGAGGACTTTGCGGCGGAGGTTGCCGCTCAGCTGGGCTGATGCAGGGCCCGTTCGCAATATAGGAGAGAGGAAGCCGCCGGGAGCAGGTCTGTTTCTGGCGGTTTTTTTTCCATCGGGATACAGGCCGGGACGCAACAGGAGACCCGATATGGGATATACTATCCGTTGTGGCGAGACGGTATCGGCTGCAGTTGGATACGGCGGAAGGGTTGGATATGGCGTCAGAATCGGGAACAGTAGTAAAAGCGGATAGCGGCGAAAAATGAGGGCGCGGAAAATATGAAATTTGATATGCATTGTCACACCAGAGAAGGCTCCATGGATGGAAAGGTTCCCATTGAGGAGTTTATCGAGATCCTGAAGGCAAAGGGCTTTCAGGGAATGTTGGTCACCGACCACAATTCCTACAAGGGCTACCGGGCGTGGAGAGATTATGTGAAGGGCTACAGGCACAGGGACTTTGTGGTGTTAAAGGGGATCGAATACGATACCATTGACGCGGGACATATCCTGGTCATCATGCCGGAGAATGTGAAATTAAAGATCCTGGAGCTGCGGGGGCTTCCCGTGATGATGCTCATTGATATCGTGCACCGGCACGGCGGGATCCTGGGGCCGGCCCATCCCTGTGGCGAGCGCTACCTGAGCATCCTGCGCACGGGAAAGTACAAAAACCGCATGGTGGTGATGAAAAAATTTGACTTTGTGGAGGCGTTCAACGCCTGTGAGGACGAGCACAGCAACCACATGGCGGAGGTGATCGCGCGACAGTTCGACAAGCCCACCTTCGGCGGGAGCGACGCCCACAAGGCCGACTGTGTGGGCCTGGGGTATACGGAGTTTCCCGTTCCCATCCAGTGCGAATCCGATCTGATCGCCTGTGTGCGGACCGGGGAGGGAGTCACCTGCGGGGGAAGCTTTTACCGGGGGACCACCCGGGAGCGGATCGGCAGGGCCAACAGCCTTCTGGTGCAGTCCTTCTGGTTCTACAACCGCCTGGGCAGCCTGTGGCGCCGGCGCAGACGCCGGAAGGAGTGGAAGGTGCTGAGTTAAGAAATTCTTAAGGTGCATTTTAGGGAAGGGTGTAGTATACTGTTCTAAGGAAAAGGCTGTCTATTTTTGGAAGGAAAAAAGAGGAGGAGAGCGATGAAGGGAAACATTCGTAAACGGCTTCTCGCGGGCGTTCTGGCGTCCCTGATGACGCTGTCACTGGCCGCGTGCGGCAGCGGCGGTGGAGAAACGGCGGAGGAGGAGACCCAGAGCGGTTCTAAATGGGCCTATGTGCCCGAATATGTCAGTCTGCCGGAGGAGTTCAACGGCTATAACTGTAAGATCTTAAACGACAGTATCTATTATACGGATTCCGTGTACAACGGGGAGGAAGGCTCCAGCCGCTCCATCGTGCAGTATTCCCTGACGGAGGCGCAGGAGACGGCGCGGGTCCTGGTGGGAGAGGGCGACGGCAGCATCAGTGATTTCCAGGTGGCGGAGGACGGAAGCCTGTATGTGCTGGATTACACCTATAGCATGACCGACGAGGATTATACCTCCAAAAACGAGCTGGTCTCCCTGGATCCCCAGGGACAGGAGAACTGGCGGATCGACCTGAGTGGGATCATCGGCCAGGAGAATTATGTCCAGGGGATGGCGGTGGACGCGGAGGGACGCATCTATCTGCTCCTGGACAGCAAGGTGGTCCTTCTGGACGAGACTGGCGCCCAGAAGGGCGAGATAGAGCTGTCTCCGGACAGCTGGATCATGGGGGCCGGGGCCGGGCCGGACGGCAGGGCGTACTTATGCTACTATGACGGGGCTTCCATGGACAGCGGCACGGTGCTGGCTGTCATGGATTACGACGGCAGGAAGCTGGGAGAGGCCTATCAGAATTTCCCGGACAACAATTCCTCGGGAGGCCTGGTTTCCGGAGGGGGAGACTATGACTTTTTGGCCAACGACGGGGGACGCCTTCACGGCTACCGCCTGGATACCCAGGAGGATGAGGTCCTCCTTCAGTGGCTGGACAGCAATATCAACGGGAACTATGTGGAAAGTGTGGGATGCCTGAGCGACGGCAGGATCGTGGTGGTCTCCCGGGACTGGAACACCAACGAGATAGAGGTGGCGCTCCTGACCAAGACGGACGCGTCCACCCTGCCGGAAAAGCAGGAGATCGTGGTGGCGACCTACTCTGCCTCCCAGGAGCTGGAGACGCAGATCGTCAACTTTAACAAGCAGAGCAATCAGTACCATGTGACCCTGCGGGACTACGCCCATGATGTGACGGACTGGACGGAGAACACGAGACAGGAGCTGATCACCGCCATCAACACGGATCTGACCTCCGGCAGCAACGCGCCGGATATCATAGACCTGTCCCAGGTCAATGTGGAGGAGATGGCCAGCAAGGGCGTGTTTGAGGATCTGACCCCCTACCTGGAGCAGAGCAGCGTGCTCAACCGGGAGGATTATCTGGAGAATATCCTGGACGCCTACACCTACGGCGGCACACTGGTGGCGATCCCCTTCACCTTCAACCTGCAGACGATGGCGGCTTCCTCCAAGGAGCTTGGCGCCGAGCAGGGCTGGACGCTGGATGAGATGATCGCCTACGCGGAGGCCCATCCGGACGCGGAGCTTATGGAATACGCGGACAAGAGCAGGGCGCTGCAGACCATGTTCTATATGTCCCAGGACGCGTTTATCGACTGGGAGCAGGGCACCTGCAGCTTTGACACGGACGACTTTAAGAAGGTGCTCACCTTCGTGGCCGGTTTCCCGGACGAGTACGACTGGGAGGCGGATCAGCGCTCCACCCCGGAGAAGATCCAGGCGGGGGACCTTCTGCTGGAGGAGGTGTATCTCTCCGAGTTCCGGGACATCCAGGTGACCAGAGCCATGTTTGAGGATCAGGTGAACTTTATCGGCTATCCCACGGCGGACGGCAGCGCAGGGTGCGGCTTTGCCGCTTCCAGCGCCTATGCCATCGTGTCCCGCTCGGAGAAGAAGGACGGCGCGTGGAGCTTCCTGGAATACTACCTGAACCGCGAGGCGGGAGGGCTCTTCTCCTGGGGCTTCCCCAGCCGGAAATCCGATCTGGACCGGCTGGCGGAGGAGGCAGTCCAGGTGGAGTACATGACGGATGAGAACGGGGAGCAGGTCCTGGACGAGGACGGGAATCCCATCGAGATAAACAATGGTGGAACCATGTCCTACAACGACTGGATGTACGAGTATCATCGGCCCACCCAGGAGGAGGTGGAGGCCACCCGGGCGCTGATCGACTCGGCCCGTCCCATGAGCATGGTGGACGACACGATCCTTGGCATCATCACGGAGGAGGCTGCGCCCTTCTTCCAGGGCCAAAAGACGGTGGACGATGTGGCGAAGGTTATCCAGAGCCGCGTCCAGGTCTATCTTGATGAGAACCAATAGAGGTGCGGGCAGTATGGGCAAGCGTGCGGGACACCGGAAGAAATCCAGAAATATGCGCAGGATCCAGAGGCGCTCGGGGTATTATATTGCCCCGAGCTTTCTGGGCGTCCTGACGTTTTTCCTTCTGCCGTTTGTGGTGGTGATCGTTTATTCCATGGTGGATAACCCCATCGGGATGCACTTTGTGTTTCTGGACAATTTTAAGAGCGTGCTCCGAAACGCTGCCTTTCAGACGGCGGTGCGGAACACGGCGGTCTTTTCCGCCATCGCGGTGCCGCTGGCGGTGGTGCTGTCTTTGTTCCTGGCGATCGTGCTGGAGTCGAAGCTGCCCTTCCGGAGCCAGTTCCGCACCTTTTTTCTGAGTCCCATGATGGTGCCGGTGGCATCCATCGTGCTGATCTGGCAGGTGCTGTTTCATTACAACGGCGCGGTGAACGATCTGCTGTCGGTGTTTGAGCCCCTGGGGTGGCAGAAGGTGGACTGGATGAAGTCCAGCCTGTCTATTATCGTCATCGTCATCCTCTTCCTCTGGAAGAATCTGGGCTACAATATGATCCTGTTCATGGCGGCCCTGTCCAGCATCCCGAAGGATATCCTGGAGGTGGCGCGTCTGGAGAGTGCGACGCCCCTGCAGACGTTTTTCTATATCAAGCTGCGCTATCTGTCGTCCACCATTCTCTTTGTGACGATCATGTCCCTGATCAGCTCCTTCAAGATCTTCCGGGAAATCTATCTGCTGACCACGGATTATCCCTATGACTCGATCTACATGCTGCAGCATTATATGAACAATAAGTTTAAGAATCTGGATTATCAGACGCTTTCGGCGGCGGCCATCCTGATGTCCCTGGTGATGATCGTCATCATCGGCATCCTGTTTCTGGTGGAGAATCATTTCGGAAAGGATGTGGAGGGCTGAGCGCCAAGGCCGGAGCGGAGAGAAGCCCTGTCCGGACGAAAGGGACGTCCGAAGGAGAGGGCGGGAGGATGGGAGAATGAGGAGCAGGACACAGGCCGCGGCGCAGGTCCCCGGAGGGATCGGGCGCGGCGCGGGAAGGAAACGGATCAAATGGAAAAAGGTGTGGGCCGCGGTCAAGCTGTCCGCAGCCACCGCTGTGGCCGCGTTTTTTGCGGTATTGTTCCTGACGCCCATCGTGCTGACCATCACCAATTCCTTTATGTCGGCGTCGGAGATCTCCGCCAACTACGGCTCCGTGTTTGCCACCACGGAGACGGGCGGAAAGGTGTATATCTCGGAGAAGGTCAATCTGAAATTCATACCGGATATGGTGTCCTTCAGCCAGTACGTCACGGTGCTTTTTAAGAGCCCGGACTATCTGCTGAAATTCTGGAACTCGGTAATCCTGGTGGTCCCCATCGTGTTTTTCCAACTGTTAGTGGCATCGCTGGCGGCCTACGGGTTTGCCCGGTATGACGGAAAGATACGCCAGATCATTTTCTTTGTGTATATTATTTTGATGCTGATGCCCTACCAGGTGACCCTGGTGCCAAACTATCTGGTGTCGGAGTGGCTGGGGATCCTGGATTCCTACTGGGCCATCTGGCTGCCGGGAGTCTTTTCCCCGTTCGCGGTGTTCCTGCTCACCAAGTTTATGCGGCGGATCCCCGTGTCGGTGATCGAGGCGGCACAGATCGACGGGGCCGGGGAGTGGCAGATCTTTCGAAGGATCTGTATGCCGCTCTGCAAGGGGGCCATCTGCTCCGCGGCGATCCTGGTGTTTATCGACTATTGGAATATGGTGGAGCAGCCGCTGATCCTTCTGTCGGACGCGGAGACGCACCCGCTCTCCGTGTTCCTGAGCAAGATCAACAGCGGCGAGGTCGGCCTGGCGTTTGCGGTTGCGACGATCTACATGGTGCCGAGCCTTTTGATCTTCCTGTACGGCGAGGAGTATCTGGTGGATGGGATCACCTACCAGGGAGGGATCAAGGGATAGGAAAAAGAGTGCCGCCCCGTCCGGGGAGGGCTGGAGATAGAGAAACAGATCAAGACAGAGGAGCGATAAAGGGATGGAAGAGAAGGGAACGAAGCGGAGAGAATGGGTGAAAAACGCGGCGATCATCTTTTTGGTGATTCTGCTGATCCTGACATTTTTCTCGAGAACGATTCAAAATTACTCCCTGCCGGAGGTGGCGGCACAGTATGTGCAGTCGGGCACGATCACCGCAAAGATCCGGGGGACCGGCGTCGTGGAGAGCGGCGACCCCTACGAGGTGAACGTGAAGGAGACAAGGGAGGTGGCCAGCGTGGCCGTCAAGGTCGGCGACGAGGTGCAGGAGGGCGACCCTCTGGTGTATCTGGCGGACTCGGAGAGCGAGGAGCTGAAGGCGGCGGAGGATGCGCTGGAGACGGCGCAGGAGGCTTACGACCTGGCGCTTATGGCGGCGGATGTAAACGCGTCCGCGGTTCAGAATTCCCACAGCAATATCTCTGCCACCAGCTACCGTCAGCAGATCAACAACGCTCAGGCGGAGGTGGAGAGCGCCCAGGCGGAGGTGGACCGGCTCCAGAAGGATCTGGATGCGTTTAAAAAGCAGATAGCGATTGACACGCCGGGGGCAGAAGCCGCCAATTCAGACGAGGCCCAGGCGGTGCGGAATGCGCAGGAGAAGGTTAATACCCTGGAGGCGGATATTGCGGGTATTCAGGCGGAACTGGACAACTATGCGTCGGACGTCTCCGCGGGCAATCCGGAGAACCCCGGCTGGCTGGCTAAAAAAGAGGAAGCGCTGCGGCAGAAAAATAAAGAGCTGAACACGGCCAAAGCGGATCTGCAGAGGGCTCAGGCGAATCTGGAGAAAAAGCAGGGGGACAACTCCGGCACGACGGCTTCCCTCACCCAGCAGCAGGCGATTATGGAGGCGGATCTGGCTGCCGCCCAAAACCGGTTGGCGGAGAAACAGGCCGATCTCACGGAGCTTACGACCAACATCAACAAGGCGCTGAATCTGGAGTCCCTCTACAGGGATATTGCGGACGCCCGGGAGACCTACCAGGAGGAGATGGAGAAGTCGGTGGGCGCAGTCATCACCGCGCCCATCTCGGGGACGGTGACGACCGTCAACGCGGTGGCGGGCAGAGAGGTGTCCGCGGCGGAGCCCGTGGCCATCATGCAGCCGGAGGGACAGGGCTACACCCTGCAGTTTACCGTCACCAACGATCAGGCCAAGCGGCTCTCCGTGGGGGATGTGGCGGAGCTTGTGAACGCCTGGAGATATGACGACGTGGAGGTGGTGCTGGCGAGCATCCGCCCGGATACCGCCAATCCCGGGGACAACCGGGTCCTGACCTTCAACGTGACGGGACAGGTGACGGCGGGGCAGTCCTTGAGCCTTTCCGTGGGCCAGCGGAGCGCCACCTACGATGCGATCGTGCCCAACAGCGCCATCCGCGAGGACAACAACGGCAAGTTCGTGCTGGTGGTGGAATCCCGTCCCAGCCCGCTGGGGAACCGTTACGTGGCCACCCGGATGAACGTGGAGGTCCTGGCCAGCGACGATACCCAGTCCGCGGTCAGCGGCCTGTACGGCTATGAGTTTGTGATCACCACCTCGACCGCGCCTGTGGAGGCGGGGCAGCTGGTCAGACTGCCGGAGAATAATTAAGGAGCGGGATATGAAGAGACGTTTGTTATGGATAAGCGGAGGCTGTTCCTTTGCCGTATTTCTGATCCTTCTCCTGTCTGCCAGGGCCGTGGGCCGTTCCCAGGACTCCCAGCAGATGGCGGAGCGCTGGAGCGACAGGGGGGACGTGGCGCAGGTCAGTTGCTTCTTCTCGGTGAATGCGGCGCTGACGGAGGATGCCATCGAGACGTTTGAGCACTCCATCGACGGGGCGATCCAGGAGGTGATGCTCACCCAGCCGGAGCCCGGAGCGGACGGGGAGGCGGAGGCCAGCGCGGGCGCGCGGCAGTGGGTGGACGCCTACAGCGCGTCGGGCAAGATCTCCCTCTCTAACAGCCGGGCCTCTCTGGAGGCGGACGCCTACGGAGTGGGAGGGGACTTCTTTCTGTTCCACCCGTTCCGCCTGATCCAGGGCTCCTACTTTTCCGGGAGCGATCTGATGCAGGACCACTGTGTGATCGACGAGGACGCCGCGTGGCAGCTCTTCGGCTCCAGCGACGTGGTGGGACAGGTGGTCACGGCGGCCGGCACCCCGTTGGTCATCACCGGAGTGATCGAACGCCCGCAGGGCCGCCTGGAGGAGGCGGCCGGACTTTCCGGCACGGTCGTGTACGTGTCCTATGAGACGCTCTCCGAGCTGGGGAGCAGCAGCGGCATCAGCCACTATGAGATCGTGATGCCCAACCCGATCCGGGATTTCGCCCTGAACTTTGTAAAGGAGAACATCGGGGCGGCGGAGGAGGATATGGAGATCCTGGAAAACGATTCCCGCTTCTCCTTTCTCTCCGCCTGGAAGAATATCCGCGCGTTCGGCACCCGTTCCATGAACGGGAAGGCGATCATCTATCCCTACTGGGAGAACGTGGCCAGAGGATGCGAGGATATCATAGCGCTGCTCACCTTCCTCTATCTGCTGTTCCTGCTCTACCCGGTGATCCTCCTGACGATAGGGTTCCTGCGCTGGTGGCGGCATAAGGGCTGGACCCTGAAGGATGTTTTCCACGCGGGGAAGGACCGGCTGGAGCGTTTCCAGGAGAAATGCCGGGCTGAGGCAAAAAAGCGGAAGGGGATCCAGTGGCTCCGCAGAGGCCGGAAGGCGGATACGGACTGGGACGAAGAGGCCGACAAGGACTGGGAGTAGGAGTAGGAGGCCGACAAGGACTGGGAATAGCGGCAGCGGCGGCAGGGTGCAGAGACAGGGTGCATAGAAAGGTAGCGAAATAAGAAAAAAGCACAGAAAACGCTTGTATTCTGCAGAAGGGCCATTATAATATAGCTAGGACGGCTTCCCGCGGACACGCGGATCGGTTTGAGAAGCCGGAAGGAAAAGGGAGAAGAGGGAAATTATGAAAAAGAAGGTTTGGAAAAGGGCGGTGGGCGCAGCGCTTGCCGCGGCTATGACAGTGGGGCTGTGCGCCTGCGGCGGCGGAGGCGGAGACGGCATCCGCGGGGGAAATGTCAGCCAGGATCCCGACCTGGCAAAGCAGTATGTGTATTCCTATCAGGAATTGGAACTGTCCGACACGGGGGATGATCTTTCCACATACGACATAAAGCGGATCGGGGACCGGATCTATTGGCCCGCGTGGATCCGCCACTGGGATGAGGAAAATCAGAACGACCTGCGGCTGATCTCCGTGAAGGAGGACGGAAGCGATCTTCAGGAGACGGCGCTGCAGATGCCAAGCCGTACCGGGGAGGATACGCCGGAAGGAGGGGATTCTGCGCCGCAGGACGCCCAGAAACCGCCGATGGCTTCGGAGGAAGCACAGACGGCTGCCTCGGAGGAGCCCGCGGAGGAGAACGAAGGCGACGCTGAAGCATCGCCGGACATGGATGTGAACGATGTCGATTTGCCTGCGCCGGACGTGGATGTGAACGAGGCGGGCGGCGTCTGGGAGAATACCAGCTACGGCAATCTGGTCCTTTCGGAGACGGGAATCCTGTACGGGGTGGAATATTATTACCGTGAGAGCTACGAGGACGCATCGGAGACGGGCGGCGTCGTGTCGGTACAGGAGGTGTCCGTCTGTGCCTGGGATCTGGAGGGGAACCTGCTCTGGAAAACTCTGCTGGAGCCCATGAGCAGCAGCGGCGGGGCGGAGGAAGCCTCCAGCCTGGGCCTTCAGTATATGCTGCCCGGCAAGGACGGTTCCCTGCTGCTGGTGGTCTATGATTACAATACCAACGAGCTGTCCAAGTGGACCGTGGACACGGAGGGGACCGTGAACACGGAAGGCGGGAAGCTGGAGGATGAGAGCGGGATTCTGGCCAACGTCAGCGACTATCTCGTCGAGCCGGACGGAAAGCTGCTGCTGTGCTACTACAACGAGGAGGACAACTGGGAGCTGTACGCGGCCACGTATGACGTGGAGGCTGCAAGCTTCGAGGAGAGAGTAAAACTGCCGCAGTCCATCAGCTACCGCGGCTTCAGCGATATTTCGCTGGGGCTGGACGGCGAACTGGTCTTTGCCGCCAACAGGGGCGTCTATACCTGGCGTCCGGGAGAGGAAGAGCTGACCCAGATTATGAGCTGCGTCAACTCCGATCTGGACGCCTCCTCCCTGAATTCGGTGCAGATGCTGGATGAGGATCATTTTATCGGATTTTACAACAACCGGGAGGATTACGCGGTCAAGGGAGCCCTGTTCACCAGAGTGGCCCCGGAGGATATCCCGGACAAAAAGGTGATCGTGGTGGGAGGAAATTATCTCTCCTGGGATCTGATGAGCCGGATCACGGAATTTAACAAGTCCAGCCAGGAGTACCGCATTGTGACCAGGGAGTACGAGGATTACAACACGAACGAAGATTATATGGCCTCCTACACCCAGCTGAACAATGACATCCTGTCCGGGGACATGCCGGATATCCTGGTGGTGGATATGAACATGGATATCCAGAATTATGCCTCCAAGGGGCTTTTGGCCAATGTGGGGGATCTGATCCAGCAGGATGAGGAGCTGTCCCAAAAGAAGTTTATGGAGAATGTCTTTGACGCCTACAGTGTGGACGGAGAGTACTACGAGGTGATCCCTTCCTTCTATGTGCGGACGTATCTGGGCAAAAAGTCGCTTCTGGGGGATCGCACCGGCTGGACCATGCAGGAATTTCAGGAAGTCCTCTCCACCCTGCCGGAGGGAACCGCGGCCATGGAGGACATGACCCGATCCGGATTTTTGGGTGCCGCCATGACCTTCTGCGGCAGCGACTTTGTGGATGTGGACACGGGCAAGTGTGCTTTTGACTCGGAGAACTTTATCGCGATGCTGGAATACGCGGCGACGCTGCCGGAGGAGATGCAGTATGACGATGATTTCTGGGCGAACTATGATTCCCAGTACCGGGAGGACAGGACCCTTCTGTCCAGCAACGCGATCATGGCCGGGGACAATCTGACCTATTTGATCAACGGCCAGTTCGGCGAGGATGTGAGCTTCGTGGGCTTCCCCACGGACAGTGAGCTGGGGGGCTCGATCATCTGGAAGGATGACTCCTACGTGCTCTCCGCAAAGTCCGCCAATCTGGAAGGCGCCTGGGAATTTGTGAGGTACTATCTGACCGATGAGTACCAGGACGAGCTGGGCGGCTATCTCCCGGTGGACGAGGAGGCCTTTGACGCGGCGATGGCAAAGACGATGCAGAAGCCCACCATGGAGAATGAGGACGGCGAGCAGGTGGAGTATGACATTACCTATTATATCAACGGGGAGGAGGTCATTCTGCCGCCTATGACCCAGGAGCAGGTGGATCAGATATCTTCCTTCATCCATTCCGTCCGGAAGCCGTACTACTACAATGAGGATATTATGAACATCGTAAACGAGGAGGCGGAAGCCTTCTTCTCGGGACAAAAGACCGCGGAGGCGGTTGCGGATATCATTCAGAGCCGTGCGAAGGTCTATGTAAACGAGAATCAGTGACGTGACGGAAAAGAGATGCCGCGGCCAGGCGGCGGAGGAAAAAAAGGACAGGGGATCACTCAATCTTGAGAGGGATCCCCTGTCTTTCTAAATATTGCTCCAGCGAGAGCTCCTGCCCGTGCTCCTTCAGCCATGCCCGGCGTTCCCGGTAATCCGGCATGACCTGTTCCACCAGCCCCCAAAAGTCCCTGGAATGGTTCATATGGGTCAGGTGGCAGAGCTCATGCACCACCACGTAGTCCAGGATCTTCAGCGGGGCGAATACCAGGCGGTAGTTGAAGGAGAGCGTGCCCCGGGAGGAGCAGCTGCCCCAGCGGGTCTTTTGGTCCCGGATGGTGATGGAGGTATAGCGGCCCCCGGTCATGGGGAGATAGAACGCCGCGCGCTGGGAAAAGAGCTGCCGGGCCCTGTCCCGGTACCTGCGCTCAAAGGTTTGAAGGCGTTTCAGCTCCGCCTGTGTGTAGGGGGAGCGGGAGCCTGGGTCTTTCGTGTGGTTTTGGGCCGGTGCCGGATAAGGATCATATGGATCGTACATGGCGGGCCTCCTTTTTGTGTGCGTGTGAGGAGCTTATTGCTCCCGGTCCACCTCGATCATCCCGGTGTATCGGGAGTCCTTTTCGCGCAGCCAGGACAGCGTGCGCTCCCGGAGCTCCTCGTCCGACAGGGGGAGGCCGAAGGGGGCCGAAATATCAAAAAAGACATTGGTGCTGCTGCCGCAGCGCACCAGCCGGAAATCGTGCGTGGAGAGCCGGGGATCCGTCTCCTTTAAAAACGCGTTGGTCTCCCTTTGCAGACGCCCCGTTTCCGGATCCCCCAGCTGTACAGGATCCGCCCCGGCCCGTAATTGTGCACGATCAGATCGTGGATGCCCAGGATCTCCCGGTAGGAGAGGACGATCCGGTGGACCTGTTCCACAAAGGCCGGGTCGGGAGCCTGGCCCAGAAGGGGGCTGATGGTGTCCCGGGCGGCGCAGAATCCGGCGTAGCACACAAAGGCGCCCACCAGCAGACCGCCGAGGCCGTCCAACTGCAGGCCCGTGTAGTGGGAGAGCAGCGTGGCGGCCAGCACCATGGCGGTGGCCGCAGAATCGCTCAGGCTGTCGGTGGAGGTGGCTTTTAGGGCGGAGGAGTCCAGCCGCTGCCCGATCCGGCGGTTGTAAAACGCCATGTAGCATTTTACCAGAATGGACACGGCCAGGATGACGACGACGATCGGGGAGAAGGAGAGCGCCTCCGGGTGCAGGATCTTGACCACGGAGCTTTTGATCAGCTCAAAGCCCATGAGCAGGATGGCGACGGAGACGAGCAGCCCCGTTATGTATTCGATCCGGCCGTGCCCGAAAGGGTGATCCGGATCCGGGCGCTGTCCCGCCATGCGGAATCCCACCAGCGTGATGATGGAGGAGCCGGCGTCCGACAGGTTATTGAAGGCGTCGGCCGTGACGGCGATGGAGCGGCTGATGCTTCCCGCCAGAAACTTCCCGGCGAACAGGAGCAGGTTTAGGAAGATCCCCAGGGCGCCACAGAGGACACCGTAGCTCTGCCGGACTGCCGGATCCGAGGGATCCTCCCGGTTCTTGATAAAAATACGGGATAAAAGAGTGATCATAATGTGGTTTCCTTTTGTTTTGGTTTCCCATCATTGTAGTGCATTTTGCGCAAAAAAACAATCCCCTATTGCAGCGAGTAATGACAAAGTATCAACAGAGATGGAATAAATGATAAAAGATTGAATAAATGATAAAATTGTGTATAATGTATATTGCAATAAAATAGACGGATGGATAAAGAGATGCAGACAAAAGATAGAGATGTAAATGCAGAAATGATTCGTGTAATGGCATGCCTTATAGTGATCGGGGTGCATTCGGATCTGTTGGTGTCGCAGGTGGATGACAGCCAGATCCTTTGGAGGGTTATGCTGGGAGGAGGAGTCACTTATTTTTTTATCTTAATGGGCTTTTTCCTGTTCCGAAAAAAATCGTTTCTGTCTTTGATGAAGAGAACGGTTTTGAAGATTCTGCTGCCGGGATTGGTTATTATGCTGCTGAACCGGCTGTTGTACCCCTGGATTCAAAATGAGAGTGGTCTGGCAGAGTGTCTGACCCACTTACAGTTTGACTATAAAGAATATATCAATGCAATTCTGCATTGGTCTCCGGGAGCCTATGCCTCCGAGTATCTTTGGTATTTGTTTGCCTATGTACAGGTGGTTATGCTGGTTCCGATCATGCGGCTGTTTTGTCAAGAGGACTCTGGAGAAAACCGGTACGAAAAATTGCGTTTCTACATAATAGGGATCCATCTGTTTGGAATGATTTTGACAGATGCCATGGCCTTCATCAGGCTCCCTCTCTCCACGGAACCTTATGCGGTCTTGACAACACCGGCCATGATGGCGATTGCCGGGTATACCCTATACAGGCGGCGTGAGAGCATCCGTGGAAATCGTAAGATTCGGTGGAGCTTCTTTGGGCTGGCAGTTGTCCTGGAAATAATCCGATGGAGATTACAGATTATTTTGCTGGCCGGAGATTTGGGAAATACAAATTACCTGGGCTGGAACACGGGCTTTGCGTTTCTCGTGGCAGTATGCGTTGTTATATTTATTTTGACCCTGGAGATTGGGGAGGGTTGGTTAAAGAAAACCGTGCTGTCCATCGGAAAGGATACATTTGTCATTTACCTGGTACACTATCCCATACAATGTTTTCTGGATACCAGAGGTTTTGGCAGATTTTTGCAGAGTGCCTGTTCGGAAGCGTCCGGAGATATGAAGCTTATGGGAGAATGGATTTTTCTCCTGACCCGCATCCTTGTAATTTTCGCGCTCTCACTATGTTTTGCCAGAATGTACAGGATATTGCGCAGATGTCTGCGGGGGATGTTTGCGCGGGCCAGAGAAAAGCAGTTGCGGATCGAATAAAATCAGTGTATAATTTCCAATTAAGAGGAAAATCTGAAAGAGAATGACGGGGCATATCCGTCCCCCTGCCGCGGAGGCTTCGGGGATCGCGTTTGGCACCGCGGATGGGAGGAACTATGAGCAAGAAACCGGTTGTATTATTGATTTTGGACGGCTACGGCCTGAACGACAGGACGGAAGGGAACGCGGTGGCCCAGGCGGCCACTCCCGTCATGGATCGGCTGATGAAGGAGTATCCGTTTGTCAGGGGAAATGCCAGCGGGATGGCGGTGGGCCTCCCCGACGGGCAGATGGGAAATTCCGAGGTGGGACATCTGAACATGGGCGCCGGGCGCATCGTGTACCAGGAGCTGACCCGGATCACGAAGGAGATCCAGGACGGCACCTTCTTTGAGAATCCGGCGCTCTTAAAGGCGGTGGAGAACTGCAAAAAGAACAACAGCTCGCTGCACCTGATGGGCCTGTTGTCCGACGGCGGCGTGCACAGCCACAACACCCATCTCTACGGGCTGCTGGAGCTGGCGAAGAGAAACGGCCTGGAGAAGGTGTACGTGCACTGTTTCCTGGACGGCAGGGACACGCCTCCCGCCAGCGGGAAGGAGTTTGCGGAGGCGCTCACCGCGGAGATGGAGCGGATCGGCGTCGGCAGGATCGCCACGGTGATGGGGCGCTATTACGCGATGGACCGGGACAACAATTACGACCGCGTGAAGCTGGCTTACGACGCCCTGACCAAGGGGGAGGGGCTGACGGCTGCCTGCGGTATCTGCGGCATCCAGGAATCCTATGACCGGGAGGAGACGGATGAGTTTGTGAAGCCCACGGTGGTGACGGAGGACGGAAAGCCCGTGGCCACCGTTCAGGACGGGGATTCCATCGTGTTCTTCAACTTCCGCCCGGACCGCGCCCGCGAGATCACGAGAGCGTTCTGCGACGACGACTTTTCCGGGTTTGACAGAGGGCCCCGCAGGAAGATCACCTATGTGTGCTTTTCGGACTATGATCCCACCATCCCCAACAAGGAAGTGGCGTTTCACAAGGTGGCGGTGACCAACACCTTTGGGGAGTGGCTGGCGGCAAACCATATGCGCCAGGCCCGCATCGCGGAGACGGAGAAATACGCCCATGTCACCTTCTTTTTCAACGGCGGCGTGGAGGAGCCAAACGCCGGGGAGGAGCGCATCCTGGTGAACTCCCCGAAGTATGTGCCCACCTATGACAAGAAGCCCCGGATGAGCGCCTATACGGTCTGTGATAAGCTCAGCGAGGCGATCACCGCCAAAGACGAGAGCGGAGAGCCCCTTTACGATGTAATCATCTGCAATTTTGCCAACCCGGATATGGTGGGTCACACCGGTGTGCTGGAGGCGGCCGTGGAAGCGGTGGAAGTGATCGACAAGTGCGTGGGAGAGATCGTTGAGCTCGTGAAAGAGGTGGACGGAGCGCTGTTTATCTGCGCGGATCACGGAAACGCGGAGCAGCTGGTGGACTATGAGACGGGCGCTCCCTTTACCGCCCATACCACCAACCCGGTGCCCTTTATCCTGGTGAACTACGACGAGGCATACACCCTGCGGGAGGGCGGCTGCCTGGCGGATATCGTTCCCACCCTGATCCAGATCATGGGGAAGGAGCAGCCGCAGGAGATGACCGGGACTTCCCTTCTGATCCGCCGATAAGGCGGAGCGTATCCGGGGAGATAAGGACTGCGCGGAACGCGCGAAAGAGAGGTGCGGCATGACGCTTGTTACGTTGGGAAAGACGGGAATTACCGTGGAGAAGAACGCCTTCGGCGCGCTGCCGATCCAGCGTGTCTCCAAAGAGGAGGCGGTACGGCTTCTGCGGAAAGCATATGACAATGGTGTCACATATTATGACACCGCCCGCTGGTATACGGACAGCGAGGAGAAGCTGGGGGAAGCCTTTGCGGGAATGAGGGATAAGGTGTACATCGCCACCAAGACCGGAGCCGTGGATGCGGAAGGCTTTTGGAGGGATCTGGACACCTCCCTGCACCATCTGCGGACGGACTACATAGACGTCTACCAGTTCCACAATCCGGCCTTCTGCCCGAAGCCGGGAGACGGCTCGGGGTTGTATGAGGCCATGCTGGAGGCGAAGGAGCGGGGGATGGTCCGGCACATCGGGATCACCAATCACCGCCTGAATGTGGCGCATGAGGCGGTGGAGAGCGGGCTCTATGAGACCCTGCAGTTCCCCTTCTGTTATCTGGCCACGGAGAAGGATATCCAGCTGGTGGAGAAATGCCGGGAGGCGGGAATGGGCTTTATCGCCATGAAAGCGCTGTCCGGGGGATTGATCACCAATTCCGCGGCGGCTTACGCCTATCTGGCGCAGTACGACAATGTGCTCCCCATCTGGGGCGTGCAGCGGGAGAGCGAGCTGGATGAATTTCTCTCCTACATTGACGCTCCGCCGGCCATGACCCAAGAGCTTGCGGCGGTCATTGAGAAGGACCGAGAGGAGCTTCTGGGAGACTTCTGCCGGGGATGCGGTTACTGTATGCCCTGCCCCGTTGGGATCGAGATCAACAACTGTGCCCGCATGAGCCTCCTGATCCGGCGTTCCCCTTCCCAGGCGCAGCTCACGCAGGAGGCCCAGGCTAAAATGAAGCGGATCGAGGAGTGTCTGCACTGTAACCAGTGCAGCTCCAAATGTCCCTACGGACTGGACACGCCGGCGCTGTTGGCCAAAAATTATCAGGATTACTGCGAGATCCTGGCGGGAAAAGAATATTAGCGCCCGGACGGGTATGTGTATGCGGCGCTGCATAAAAGCTTCCGGTGAGGTTATACTTACTTTAAAAACAGGTATATCCTTAAAGGAGGCTTTTTCTATGCAGCAGTTTTTGGAGATCCGGGACGTACATGCCAGGGAAATATTGGATTCCAGGGGGAATCCCACCGTGGAGGCCGTCGTCACCGTGCAAAACCATGGGGACGGGCAGCTCTTTCAAGGGCTTGCCGCCGTGCCCTCCGGCGCCAGCACGGGCAAGTTTGAGGCGGTGGAGCTGCGGGACGGAGAGACGCGCTATTTTGGCCTGGGCGTCCAGCACGCCGTGAAGAATGTGAATGAAAAGATCGCCAGCGTCCTGACCGGAAGGAACGCGCTGGAACAGATCCTGATCGACCGCATCCTGATGGAGACGGACGGCACGGAGAACAAGGGGAACCTGGGGGCGAACGCCACGCTGGCCGTGTCGCTGGCGGTGGCGAAGGCGGCGGCATCCGCCCTGAATCTGCCCCTGTACCGCTATCTGGGAGGCGTCGCCCCCAGACTCCTTCCCGTCCCCATGATGAATATTTTAAACGGCGGGAGACATGCCGCCAACACCGTGGATTTTCAGGAGTTTATGATCATGCCCGTGCAGGCGGAGACCTTTGCGGACGGACTGCGGATCTGCGCGGAGATCTATCATAATCTGCAGAAGATCCTGCAGGAGAGGGGACTTTCCACAGGCGTGGGGGACGAGGGCGGTTTCGCCCCGGATCTGCCGGATGCGGAGAGCGTCCTGACCCTGATCGTGGAGGCCGTGGAGGCGGCGGGATATACGCCCGGACAGGATATCAAGATCGCGCTGGACGCGGCCAGCAGCGAGCTCTATAACGAAAAGACCGGGATGTACCATTTCCCCGGGGAGAGCAGCCAAAAGGGCCAGGAGATCGTGCGGGACACGGAGGATATGATACGCTATTACGAGCAGCTGGTGGAACAGTTCCCCATCGTGTCTATCGAGGACGGACTGGCGGAGGAGGACTGGGACGGCTGGAAGGAGCTGACCGCCCGATTGGGAGAGAGCGTTCAGCTGGTGGGAGACGATCTCTTTGTCACCAACACCAAGCGCCTGGACGCGGGCATCAAGCTGCAGGCGGCCAATGCCATTCTGGTGAAGGTAAACCAGATCGGCACGCTGTCGGAGGCGGTGGCAGCGGTGGAAATGGCGCACAAAAACGGCTACCGGGCCATTATCTCCCATCGCTCCGGCGAGACGGAGGACACCACCATCGCGGATCTGGCGGTGGCGCTGAATACGGGACAGATCAAGACCGGAGCGCCCTGCAGAAGCGACCGCGTGGCGAAGTACAACCGGCTGCTGCGCATCGAGGAGGAGCTGGCCCAGGCGGCCCAGTATCTGGAGCCTTTTCGGAAGATATAGGGCTTTGAAAAGATATAGGGATTTGTAAAGATATAGGGATTTGAAAAGAGGCAGGGATTTAAAAAGAGGTAAGAATTTGAAAAAATTTGAATGTGGGAATTTGGATGTGGAAATGCTTGACTTTTTAGGATGTGGAAATTTGAAAAAATTAGTTGCAATTCCGGTATGGATATGATAAAATGATAAACAGTCACGCGACATTAGGAGGTGTTTGCCATGGCGGCGTTGCGGATCGCAGTCAATGTGATTTTTATATTGGTATGTATTGCGCTCACAGTGTTGGTACTCATGCAGGAGGGAAAGTCCGCAGGGCTTGGCACGATCAGCGGCGCGGCTGAGACCTTCTGGGACAAGAACAAAGGACGATCCAGAGAGGGATGGTTTGTGAAGATCACAAAGGTGCTGGCGGTGTTCTTTATGCTGCTTGCGGTCATCCTGAACCTGAATATTTTTTAGGCTTGCTTAAGACAAACACTCTTGCGGGACAAGGGTGTTTTCTTTTGTCCGGAGACAGGGGGCCGGGCAGGAGGGAAGAGATGGAAGAGACGAGACGAAAAGAGACGGAACAAAAAGAGGCAGAAACCGAAAAGGCGGAAGCCCAAAAGACGGCTTCTCCAAAGGCGAAGCCGAACAGGACAAAAACCAGAAAGACGGGCTCCAGCAAGGCGGGGGCTAAAGAGGCAGTTTCCGAAAAGGCGGAAACCAAAGAGACGGATTCCCCAAAGGCGAAGCCGAACAGGACAAAAAACAGAAAGGCGGGCTCCAACAAGGCGGAAGCCAAAGAGGTAGAAACCCCTAAAGAGGAAACCCCAAAGGCGAAAGCTAAAAAGGAGAAACCTCAAAAGGTGAAATCCCAAAAGGCTGCATCCAAAGAGGAGGAAATCGACAAGGCGGAGTCCAAAAAGACAGATTCCCCTAAAGAGGAATCCTCAAAGGCGAAAGCTAAAAAGGAGAAAACTCAAAAGGCGAATCCTCAAAAGGTGAAACCCCAAAAGCCGGCATCCAAAGAGGAGGGAATTAACAAAGCAGAATCCCAAAAAGAAGATTCCCCTAAAATAGATTCCCCAAAGGGGAACCCCAAAGAAACAGGATCCCAAAAGGCAGGATCCAAAAAGAAGAAAACCGGAAAAGCGGGCCGAAAGGAGACGGCTGCGCAGCGGAAGCAGAGCGATCCTAAAGAGATGATCTGCGAGCTGGTGCAGGAGGAGCAGTATGTCCCCATGAAGGAAAAGGAGCTTGCAAATCTCCTGCAGGTACCCCGGGAGGAACGGGGAGAGCTGAAGAGGCTGCTGGAGGAGCTGCTTACGGAGGGGATCCTGACGGTGGACGGCCGGGGCAGATATCAGAAGGCGGACGGGAACTTTCTCGTGGGCACCTTTATCAGCAATGCGCGAGGCTTTGGCTTTGTGGAGGTGGAGGGCAGAGAGGAGGATCTCTTTGTCCCGGAGGAGCACACCGGGGGAGCCTTCCACAAGGATACGGTCCAGGTGGTCCTTCTGCCGCCCAGGCACGGAAAGCGGATGCGCCAGGAGGCAAAGGTGGTCCGCATTCTGGAGCGCGGTTTTGTGCAGATCGTGGGAACCTACGAGCAGACCAGGGAGCGCTACGGATTTGTGACGCCGGATCTGTCCAAGATCGCCCGGGATATTTTTATTCCCCAGGAGCATTCCCAGGGAGCGGTGAGCGGTCATAAGGTCGTGGTGGAGATCACCGACTATGGCGGAGAACGGAGAAATCCGGAGGGGCGCGTGATCGAGATCCTGGGACACGAGAACGATCCCGGCGTGGATATCCTGTCCATCGTGAGGGGCTACGAGCTTCCCATGGAATTTGACGAGCGCGTCCTGGAGCAGGTGGAGCGCGTGGCCTGTCCGGTGTCCGAGGCGGAACGGGAGGGACGGAGAGACCTTCGGGATGTGCCGATGGTCACCATCGACGGGGAGGACTCGAATGATCTGGACGACGCGGTCAGTGTGTCTAAAGAGATTTTGGAGAACGGAGAGTGTCTTTACCATCTCGGCGTCCATATTGCGGACGTTACCCACTATGTGCGGGAGCGTTCGGCGCTGGACCGGGAGGCGCTCAAGCGCGGGACCAGCGTCTATCTGGTGGACCGGGTGATTCCCATGCTTCCTCACGCCCTCTCCAACGGCATCTGCTCCCTGAACGCGGGGGAGGAGAGACTTGCGCTCTCCTGTCTGATGACCATTGACAAGAAAGGCGAGATCGTGGACCATGAGATCGCGGAGACGCTGATCTGTGTGGATCAGCGGATGACCTACACGGCGGTGGCGGAGATCCTGGAGGATGAGAACGCCGTAAAGCGCAGGAGAGAGTACCGCAAATATGCTCCGCTGGTTCCCATGTTCCGCCAGATGGAGGAGCTGGCGTCGCTGCTTCGGAAAAAGCGCAAAAAGCGCGGTTCGATCGACTTTGATTTCCCGGAGTGCAAGATCCTTCTGGACGCCCAGGGACATCCGACCGAGATCCGGGCGTATGAACGGAACGTGGCGACGGACATGATCGAGGATTTCATGCTGGCGGCCAACGAGACCGTCGCCCAGCATTTTTACTGGCTGGAGACCCCTTTTGTGTACCGCGTCCATGATGTGCCGGATCCGGAGAATATTGAGAAGCTTTCCGCGTTCATCCGGAATTTCGGGTACCACATGAAGGCTCTCGGACGCAGGGAGAGCAGGACGGGCGGTGAGGAAGTGCACCCCAAGGAGATTCAGAAGCTCCTGGCAAAGGTGGCAGGGACGCCCGAGGAGCCCATGATCAGCAGACTGGCCCTGCGCAGCATGAAACAGGCCCGCTACAGTGCAAGCTGCACCGGCCATTTCGGACTGGCCTGTCCGTATTACTGTCATTTCACCTCGCCGATCCGCCGGTATCCGGACCTGCAGATCCACCGGATCATCAAGGAGCAGCTGCGGGGAAGGATGAGTGGGAAGCGGATCGAGCATTACCGCGAGATCCTGCCGGAGGTGGCAAAGCGCTCCTCCGAGCTGGAGAGAAGGGCCGACGAAGCGGAGCGGGAGACCGACAAGCTGAAGAAGGTAGAGTACATGGAGGGACATCTGGGGGAGGAATACGAGGGCGTTGTCTCCGGCGTCACCCGCTGGGGTGTCTACGTGGAACTGCCCAATACCGTGGAGGGCCTGATCCATGTCACAAAGCTTCCGGGGTATGACCACTATCTCTTTCACGAGGACACTGGAGAGCTGACGGGCGTTTCCACCGGACAGACCTACCGCCTGGGAATGCCGCTGCGGGTGAAGGTGTCCGCCTGTGACCGGGCGCTGCGCACCATCGACTTCGACCTGGCGGAGGAGAAGGAAGAAGAGGAAGAGGTGAAAAGGGCATGGCGAAAGCGAAAGAAACGCAAAAGCTGATCGCAAACAACAAGAAAGCCTTCCACGATTATTTTATAGAGGATACCTACGAGGCGGGCATCGCGCTCCACGGAACGGAGGTCAAATCCCTGCGGATGGGAAAGTGCAGCATCAAGGAGGCGTTTGTGCGCATTGAGAACGGCGAGATATACGCCTACGGTATGCACATAAGCCCTTACGAAAAGGGGAACATCTTCAACCGCGACCCG
>CANPWJ010000007.1 GCA_947584035.1 uncultured Acetatifactor sp.
GCGGTGGCGGCGGCCATCGTCTCCACCATCGGCTCCTTCTCCGTCTGGGAGGCGGCCAACGTGTGGATACAGGAATTTCCCGCCATCCGGGCCAGGGAGCGTGCGGTGTCGTTTTTGAAGCAGTCGGAGCTGGTCATCGAGGACGCGGATTGATTTCGAGGTATACCATGGACGTATTTGAGGCAATGAGGGCGCGGCACAGTGTGCGGAAATACATGGACAAGCCCATCCCGGCGGATGTGCTGGCAAAGCTCAACGAAGAGGTGGGCGCTTGTAACCGCGAAGGGAATCTGCATATCCAGCTTGTGACGGACGAGCCGGGGGCATTCGACTGCGCCATGGCCAAGTACGGCAGCTTTTCCGGCGTGAAGAATTACTTCGTGCTGGCGGGGCCGGACGATGAAAGCCTGGAGGAGCGGGCAGGGTACTACGGCGAGAAACTGGTGCTCCTGGCCCAGATGCTGGGGCTCAACACCTGCTGGGTGGGCCTGACCTTCTCCAAAAAGAAGGCCCATATCGAAGTCGCCCCGGGGGAGAAGCTGGTGATGGTGATCTCCCTGGGCTATGGCGCCACCCAGGGCACGGCCCATAAGGACAAGCCCATGGAGAAACTGTGCCGGACGGAGGGAGAAATTCCGGACTGGTTCCGCCGGGGGATGGAGTACGCCATGCTGGCGCCTACGGCCATCAACCAGCAGAAGTTCTGCTTCACCCTGGCGTCAGATGGCAAGGTGAAGGCCGAGGCCCTGAAGGGCCCCTTCTCTAAGGTGGACCTGGGCATTGTGAAGTATCACTTTGAACTTGGCGCCGGCGGGAAGAATTTCTCCTGGGCGTAAAATTTCACAGGCAGCGAAAACCTGCCCCATCGTCCTGGTGGGGCAGGTTTTCGCTGCCTGGCTGGGCGGTTTATGGTACAGCACTGCCGGTATGCTGGACATACCGGCAGGTGCTATTATGGATCAAAGGGTCAGAGCGCCGGTCAGGTGGGGAATATGGCCTTTTTTGGGACGAAGAGGAGTGAGATGGTAAACTTTCTGTTGCCGACGGCACGGCTTTGCGGTAAAATACGAAAGAGGTCGAATCTGAGCATCGTATTGAGAAGCTGTCCCGGCGCGGATGTTCTGGAAATTGAAGAGGGAGGAAGAGCTATGACCATCGTTAAAGCGATCAAAACGGTTCTTGAGAATAATACTAACGGGATGACCGCGGCTGAAATATACAATGAGATCATTTCAAGGGAGTTATATTCTTTCGGCGCGAAATCTCCTGTAAGTGTTGTGAATGGTCAGATACGCCGACGCTGCAAGGGACTTGATTTTCCGACCGCATACCCTGTCAAAGTATTTGAGATCGTTGGTTTCCGAGGGGAAAAAACCACTGTACATCCTATCCTCAGACCATGAAGATGCTCATGCAGTAACACATAGTTCACGCGGCAACGAAGGTCAGCTTCCGGAGGAAAGGATCAATTCTGCATTCAAAGAGCACCTTGAAAGTATCCGCTCGCAAGTATTTGACTGTGTGCTTAATAATTCGCCTTCTTTCTTTGAACATTTAGTGGTAGACCTTCTTCTTAAAATGGGGTATGGCAGCGGCAGTAATTCAGGTGTTGTCACAGGCCGGCCTCATGACGGCGGGATCGACGGTATTATTAATGAGGATAAACTGGGCCTGGATCAGATCTATATCCAGGCCAAGCGCAATAATGAAAAGAATACCGTTGGGCGAAAGGAACTTCAAGCGTTTGTCGGTGCAATGGAGAGTATCAATAAGGGTGTGTTTATCACTACGTCAACATTTACAAGAGAGGCGATTCAATTTGTTGAACGCCAGCAGAAGCGTATAAAGCTTATAGACGGGAAGCTGCTGTCAGAACTTTTGGTAAAATATCAGGTCGGGATAAACACGGTGCAAGCTATTTCCATATATCGGGTCGACTCTGACTATTACAGTGATGGCAGGTAGATGCAATGGCAAAGAATTTGACAAAAGATGATGTTCGCCAGGTCATCGAGACGATCAAAGAGCTGTATCGGGCGGATATGATCCCCTGGATATGCGGGTACAGCGGGGGAAAGGATTCCACGGCCGTCGTGCAGCTGGTCTGGTACGCTCTTTCGGAGCTGCCGAAAGAGGAGATAAAAAAGAACGTATACGTTATCAGTACGGATACGTTGGTCGAATCCCCCGTGGTGGCCATTTGGGCGGAAGAGTCGCTGACAAAAATGAAGGAAGAGGCAAAAAGGGAAAAGCTGCGCATCTACCCGAAACGGCTCACGCCAACGATCTCCAATACTTTCTGGGTCAACTTGATCGGAAGGGGCTATCCCTACCCGCGCCGTGACTTTCGCTGGTGCACGGACCGCATGAAGATAGACGCGTCGAACCGATTCATCAAGGAGGTCCTCGATGCCGAGAGCGAGGCCATACTGGTGCTGGGCTCCCGGAAAGCGGAGAGCGCGTCCCGCAGGGCCAATCTGGAGGAATACGAGAAAAAACGGTACCGGGCGCACCTCAGCCCCAATGGCGCGTTCCCCAATTCTTATGTTTTTACGCCGATAGAGAACTGGGAGAATGACAATGTCTGGCAGTACTTGATGCAATACCCCAACCCCTGGGGACACTCGAACAAAGATCTGCTGGCTATGTACAGCGGCGCGTCCGCCGACGGGGAGTGCCCGCTGGTCATCGACACCTCTACGCCGAGCTGCGGCAACAGCCGTTTTGGCTGCTGGGTATGTACGATGGTCAGCGAGGACAGGTCCATGGCGGCCATGATACAGAACGACGAGGAAAAATCGTGGATGCAGCCCATGCTCGACTTCCGCAACGAGATCGCGGCGGACTGGCAGACAGACAGAGAGCGCAGGGATTTCCGCAAGCGGGACGGCCGGCTGCAGCTGCACAACAACCGGCTTGTCCACGGGCCGTATACAAAAGAAACACGGGAGTATTTTTTGCGCAGACTTCTGGAGGTGGAAAAGCTCGTCCATGAGATAGGCCCCGAGAGCATACGGGAGGTGCCTCTGATCACGATGGATGAACTTCGGTATATCCGTCAGATCTGGCTGGACGAGTACCATGAGTTCGACGACGCGCTTCCCCGTATCTATGAGGAGGTCACGGGAAAACACTACGATGACGGTCTGATCAGCAAAAACAAGTATTTTGGCGGACCGGAAGCGGCGCTGCTGGAGAAAGTATGCCGGGATATGTATGAAGGCGAAGAGCTGCTGCCGGAGATGCAGAGGGCTCTGCTGGATATCGAGGCCAAGGCGGCGGCGATATCCAATAAGAGGAACGTTATCAATAATTTTGAAAAAGAGATCAAAAGGTCCTTTTATCGGGACGAGAACGACGCGGAGGACGTGGCGAGATACCGCGCCGACAGGCTGACGTTCGATCAGGAAGAGCGGCCGCTTTATGATCTGGTCGATTGAGGTGAGTACATATGTATTTTTCCAGGATCGAACTGCATGATTTCGGCGTCTACCGGGGGACCCATGAGATGCGCCTGGTGGACGGGACAGATGGGAAAAATATAACCCTGGTCGGCGGCCTGAACGGGCGGGGAAAGACCACCTTGCACGACGGCATCCTGATCTGCCTCTATGGGCGGCAGGCCATGAAATATATCCAGGAAAAGGCAAGGTCTTATGATAAGCTGCTGATAGACCATATCAACAAAAACGCGCAAGACGGCGAGACCTATGTGGCGGTGACCTTGTGCCTGGACGACGGTACAGTACTGCGCGTCAAGCGGAGCTGGACGGCCCAGGGGAAAAAGGCCGACCAGGACATAAGCGTGGAAAAAAACGGCGCGGTCGATAAGTATCTTGGCGAGAACTGGAGTTATTACGTAGAGGAGATACTGCCCTTTGGCATCGCCCGGTTTTTCTTCTTCAACAATGAAAAGATAACCCAGCTGGCGGACGACGTATCCTTTGAGCAGATCAAAAGCTCTATCAAGTCGGCGATAGGCGTCTCTTCCATCGAGAAGGCCATCGATCACGCCGATGAGGTCATACGGCGGAAGGAAAAGTCCCTGGCGGCGTTTGAAAAAAGCGAGGAGAATCTTGCCCTCAAAGAGGCAGAGGCCCAGATCAGGGACGTGGAAGCGCGCCTGGAAGAGAACATGCGGCAGATAAACGACCTGGAGCGCCGGTGCACCTCTTTGGATGCACAGCTGGAGGCCCAGGAGAAAGAGTTTTGGGCCTCCGGCGGCGATCTGGGCCGGAACCGCGACGCGATAAAACAGGAGCTGCAGAACATCAAGGACGACCATTCCAGGACGGAGGGGGATATCACCCAGGCAGTCATCGATGCGTCCACGCCGTTATATATGTGCAGGGGGCTCGTCGTTCAGGCCTATGAGCGGGAAAAGAGCCTGCAGGATAAGCAGACCAGACTGAATACGGACCGCATGATCGATGAGGTGCGCAGCAGGCTGTTGGAGCGCTTGGAAGCCAGCAGCCTGGATGCGGCTGCGCTGGATATGGTTAGGGGCATCGTGAATGAAGTGCTGAAAAAGCGCCTGAGCGATGATGGCGATGGGATATATACGAGCATCTCCGCCACCGGCATGATGCTGTACCAACACCTGGTGACAGAGGTGTTTCAGTCCGTCACCCAGAGGATATCGGACCTTCTCATGCGCATCGAGAGCCAGGAGAACGAACTGATGAGCCTGGACGCCCACCTTGGCGAAGCCGATGAAAAGACGCTGGCGATGCAGCTTTTTGACGCCCTGAAGCTGATAGAGCAGGAGAAGGCGGTGGCGGACGATGAACTGCGGCGCCAGAAGGAAGCGGAAGAGAGCCTGAGAAAGCAGAAGGAGACGCTCCATCAGAGAAGGATACGCCTGTACAAAGAGATAGCGGAGAAGGAAAACGCCAACGATGACGACGCGCGCATCGTGCGGTATGCGGCCATGTCCGTGGAAGTATTGAGCGAGTTCAAAAAGCGCCTGCAGCGGGAAAAGGTGGCGAAGCTGTCCGACACGGTCACCCGATGCTTTAAAGAGCTGATAGAGAAGGAATCTCTTGTGGGAGCGGTCAAGATAGACCCGGAGACGCTGAATGTATCTATTTTGGACACAAACGGCCATGTGCTGCTGAAGGAGCAGTTATCCGCCGGCGAACAGCAGATGTTCGCGGTGGCCATCGTCTGGGCGCTGGCGCTCACCTCCGGCTACAAGGCGCCGGTGGTCATCGATACGCCCATGGCCAGGCTGGATTCCTCTCACAGGGCAAACTTCGTCACCAAGTACCTTCCGGCCGCCAGCTCGCAGGTCGTGGTCCTGTCCACGGATGAGGAAGTGAGCGGCCGTTATCTTGATCTGGTCCGGGATAATGTGGTCGACTGCTATACGCTCCTTTACCGGGAGCAGGAACAGTGCACATCCATCATCCACGGTTATTTTGGGGAGGGGCACGCCGATGATCCTTAAGCACTTTAAACTATCCCAGCCGGAGAAGGAACGGCTCGTCAGGATCAAGGCCAGGACCGGCATACAGAACTGGAACGTCCTCTGCCGGTGGGCCCTGTGCTGGTCTCTGGCGGAGCCGTCTGTTCCCGGCGGCGTTGAGCCCCAGTCGGACAGCAATGTGGAGATGGACTGGTCCACCTTTGCCGGCGAATATGCGGAGATATATGAGGCCATCATCCGGCAGAGATGCATCAACGACGGCTTTGACGACGATGAAAAGACGTTCGTCAAGTATTTCCGCCTGCACCTGAACCGGGGCATCAATCACTACAGTACGAGAGACATGCTGAAAAGCTGCTCCGATCTTCTCAAGTCGGCGCTTCCAAAGGGGGAAGGATAGTGGCTGTCTATCTTGACTATAACGCGTCCACGCCGCTGGATGAGCGTGTGCTCGACAGGATGGTGGAGGTCTATCGGTCCCATTATGGGAACGCCGACAGCCGCACACATGTGTTCGGAACGGAGGCGAAAGAGATCGTCGGCGCCTCGCGAAAGACCATCGCGGGGATATTGGGCGTTGACGGTACGGACGTCATCTTTACCAGCGGGTCGACCGAGAGCAACAATATGGCGGCTCTGGGGCTGCTGGAATATGCGCAGAAGACCGGGCGGGACCATTTCATCACCACAGCGATAGAGCATAAGTCCGTCATCGAGGCGATGCACTGTCTGCAGAGGCATGGGTGCCGGGTCGACTTTGTGGCCCCTGACCGCAGCGGGCGGATAAGGGCGGAGCAGGTCCTGGAACTGGTCACAGACAGGACGCTGCTCGTCTCGGTCATGCATGTCAACAGCGAGACGGGCGTCATTCAGCCGGTGGAGGAGATAGGCAGGGCGCTGGAAGACACGCCCACGTATTTTCATGTGGACGCCACCCAGAGCTTTGGGAAGCTCAATGACGTCCTGCGGGCCATGCGATACGATATGCTGAGCATCACGGCCCATAAACTGGGCGGCCCCCAGGGAGTGGGGGCCCTTATCCTCCGCAGGGACAAGACGTACCGCCGCCCTCCCGTCGTGCCGCTGATGTATGGCGGGCCGCAGGAACGGGGATTCCGGCCGGGGACCACCCCGGTCGCCCTGGTGGCGGGCTTTGCCAGAGCGGCTGAGCTATGCGACAAAGAATGTGGGCAGTATTGGAAGGCGTGCGCAAAGACCAAAGAGCAGTTTCTGCGGACCATAGAGGGCCTTGACTACGCGCTGAACGGGGACCAGGAGCATTGCCTGCCCTCCACGGTCAACGTGAGCTTTCGGGGCGTCGACGCGGAGGGGATATTCCTCGCCATGAAGGATGATTACGCATTTTCCAACGGTTCGGCGTGCAATTCGGGCAGCCACGCGCCCAGTTATGTCCTGACCGCCATGGGGCTGGAGGAAGAGCGCGTCAACGAGGCGATCCGCATATCGTGGGGGAAGGACACAAAAGCTGATTTCGGCAAACTGGTGGGATACGTGAAGTCTCTTTTGACGTGAGCGGCGGCCGGAAACAGGAGTGAGAGGATAGACTATGGGTACATTGATCGGCGCAGGCCATCCGGAGAATGTTGGTGAGAACCTCTTCGTGGAGAAGGCCAAGGCCTATCTGGACGACGGGGACATCATCTACTGGAACCGGCAGGTCTATGGCCGGGAGTTCGACGTCTGTATCCTTCTGCGGGAGAAATGCCTCCTCGTCGTCGAAGTGAAGGGGTGGCGGGAAGAGACCATCCTCCGTGTCGAGAATAATGCGGCGGTCGTCATTCAGACAGAAGAAGGCGAGAAACTTGCCACGCCCCAAAAGCAGGCCCGCAGTTATCGCTTCCTTTTAGAGCGTTTGATCCGCAGTAAAACGGGAAGGTGCCCTGTTGTATGTCATATGGTATGCCTGCCCCAGGTCACGAGGGAATACTTCAGGAAAAAGCGCCTTGACGTGGTGATAGAGGAGCGGTTCACGTTCCTCAGGGAAGACCTGGAGGACAACGACGCATTCTTCCAAAAGATAAACCAGACCCTTCGGGAGACGCGCACCTGGCATAGGGCTCCATTTGACGCGCAGATGGAGCGGGAGGTCCGGCGTCTTTTTGAGAGCGACCAGGAAGCGATCCCCGGGGAGAAGGACATGGCGGAAGAACAGGAGCCGGCCGGTCTTCCCGAAAATGACTATTCGCGGTTTTACTATATAGCTGGCGGCGCCCTTTCGCAGCAGGCCGTCGACGAGATGGCCGGCCAGTATGTCCGGGGCTGCAAGCTCTACGGCGTGTTCTCCAGGGAAGAGCAGATGCGGCAGGTGATAGGGGCGATGGAGGCGGCGCTCACCGAGCGGGGACTGGTCATGGACCGCGGCGATATAGCGCTGGACTTGAGCGGGGGAAAAGCCAGAGCGGCCGCGCCCTCCGGCAAGAGCTTCACGGCGTTTCACTGTTCTTTCAGCCTGGCGGAGCCGGCTGTCGAGGGCGTCTCATCCTTCTGCATCGTCAATGGCCAGTGTGACGACGGGCAGAAGGCGCTGCTGCGGACGATAGGCGGACACAGCGGATTCAACGCGGAGCAGTATTTTGTGGAGCATGCGCCCCTGGATAAGAATATCGTGATCCGTGCGGGCGCGGGAACGGGCAAAACGTATACGATGATCTCCCGTGTCGGCTATATATGCTACGCGCTGAACGTCTCCCCTCAAAAGGTCATGGACCAGATCGCGATGATCACGTTCACCGATGACGCCGCGGAACAGATGGAGGAGAAGCTGAAGAAGTATTTTCAAAACTGTTACATGCTCACGTCCCGGCCGGAATACCTTCAGCTCGTGTTCAAGGTCGACCATATGCAGATCAGCACGATCCACAAATTTGCCAAAGGGCTGATAGCAAAGCTTGGGACCAGCTTTGGCTATGGCGTGGACGTCTCCATCACGGCCAGCGAGTTTTACCGCAGGAAGATGGCCTCCGATATCCTGGATGAATATATCCGGCAGAAGGAGATAGAGTGCGGAAAGGACTATCCCCAGAAGCTGGGGATGCCGCTGTATGCCGTCCGGGATACCATCCTGCAGTTCATAGAAAAGCTCCACAATATGAACATCGATGTTTCTTCCCTCAGACCGGAGGACTTTGGCGCCCCCAAGGACGGGGCCTCAAACGCGGAGCTCCACAGGCTCCTGGCCGACGTCATCCCCAGAGTGGAGCACGAGTATTCCGATGAGCTGCTGGAAAGCAACAGCGTATACCTCGGCTCGATGATGTCGCTTTTGAGCCGGTTCATCAGCATGCCGGAGAATGCGGCCCGCATCCGCGCGCTGAAAAGCGACGCCCGTGCGCGGCGATTCATGTTCGTCGACGAGTTTCAGGATACCGACGACACGCAGATCGAGATATTGCTCGCGCTGGCCAGGCTTATGGATCACCGCCTGTTTGTCGTGGGGGACATCAAACAGTGCATATATCGCTTCCGCGGGGCGGAGGAAAAGGCATTTGACCGGTTGAACATCCAGGATGAGCCCGACGAATGGGAGGAGTTCTCCCTGCAGAGGAACTACCGGACGGACAAGACGCTGCTGGAGCTGTTTGACCGCTCGTTCTCGGCCTGGGGGGCGAGCCGCAGCGGATTGCTGGCCTATACGGCGGAAAGGGACCGCCTGACAGGCACCAGGGACATAAACGGCTATCTGCGCGCCCATAAAGAGCGCTTTTTCCGCCGCATCGCGGTGGGCAGGGAGGAAGACAGGATACCGGCGCTCATCGAGGAGATCCGGCGGCTCCTGCGGCGCATCCAATACGAAGCGGACCAGGGCTTTCACCTGTCGGAAAAGGATAAGAGCATCGCGATCCTCGTGCGGGAGAACTGGCAGGCGGAAAAGGTCCGCACGGAATGCGCCAAAGCGGGTATCACCGTACAGACGGACACCGGCGGCGACCTCTATATGAGCGAGCCGGCGCTGGATATGCTGACGCTGGTCAATGCGCTGGTGCATTTCGACGAGCCTGAGTACCTCTACAGCCTCCTGACATCCAATTTCTTCTCGACCTATATACCGCGGTCCAACCTGTATGAGATGCGCGGGAGGATGCGGCGCGGGCAGCTGAAAAGGGCGGCGGATGAGAGGGAACTGTCCAATTATCTGATCTCCTACATAAATCCGGCGCTGGTCAACATGGACGGCCGGGATAACAAATGGGAGTATGTCGTGACCAGCCTCCGGACCAAACCGGTCCTGCAGGTGCTCAGAAGGCTTTATAACACCCTGGAACCCTGGCGCCATTACAGCAGGGAGCCTTGGCAGCAGCACTATTATCAGCTGAATGTAGACCTCCTCTTCGAGCAGATGATCAACCTGTGCAATGTGGACAGGCTGACGATCAACACATTGCAGGAGAGGCTGTACAACTGCATCGTCTCCCGCGCCGGCGTGGACAGCAGAGTCCCGCTTTCGGACAAGGAGGGGCCCGCGGTGCAGTGTATCACAGTCCACAAGGCCAAGGGACTGGAATATGGATATGTCATCCTGCCGTTCTGCTCGGCCCCTATCGACTGGCTCAGACCGTCCAAGCTCCAGGTGAGCACAAGAAAAGCGGGCGGCAGTCTCTATATCGGCTACAGCATGGCCGGAGAAGGTCAGCAAACGATCTGCAACGATATTTATAACAAAGAGGACGAGAAGTGTGAGATGAGCCGGGAAGAGACCCGCATCCTCTACGTGGCCATGACACGGGCCATAAGGTCGTTTTCATGGATAGAGCTGGAGGGGAAGAACGGTCTGTCCTGGCAAAAGCTGATCAAGGGGGAGGTTTGAGATGCCATACAAGATCTATACCTATGAAGACCCGTACAGGCTGGACCAGACGGAGTTTTGGCAAGAGATTTCCGCGCTCCCCCATTTTTGCGTGGCCAGGACGCTGGTAAACGGACTGAAGGATGTTCTGAAGGACAAGATACAGGGACTGATCTGTCCGCTGGATGACCTTGTGAAGCACAAGGACGTCTATAAGAACTGGACCGACAATGTGGGGCAGCGCATCCGTCAATACAGTTACCTGTCGGCGCTTTTTCGCGCCTTTCTTGACCAGGGAAGGATAGATAAGGCCTTTTATATGGCCCTCGTCCAGAATCAGAACCACTTCCTGGAGGCCCTCCGCCTCTTGATCGAGCTGGGCATGGAGGCCTCCGATATCGACAAAACAGCGGGAAATGAGGAGCAGAAACTGCTCGTCGACGTCCTGGACCGGGTGCAGTCCGAAAGCCTCTTTCAGTTCCCGGCGATGCCGGGGCGGGAGCGGATCAGGAAGATATTTCTCGAGCTGGCCCAAAAGGAAGTGGATGAGTGCAGGGGGCCGAAAAGGGAGAAGGAGCGCTGCGAGCGGGCCGCAGAGGTGACGGAAAAGCAGGAATTGTCCGCTGTAGTCGTACATGGAGTGCACCAATTTTCACCCGTCCAGCTGCGGCTGCTGAACGCCATGGAGAAGATGGGCGTTACGGTGATATTCCTGTTCAACTATCAGAAGAAATATCCAAAACTCTATTCCTCCTGGAACGAGATATACGGATGCTTTGACGTCCCGCTGCAGCTTGACACGGCCGTGAAAGAGTGCAGGCTCCCGACGATGCAAAATGCCAGCAATGCGCTGGCCTGCGCCATGGGGGCGCTCTATGAGGGGCGGCAGGCGCAGGATAAGGAAAAGCTTCAAAAGTGGCATAGGCTCTACAGCGGCGTAGAGCTGATCGAGTTTGCGAATATCACGGAGTATGCCCATTATGTGTCCGACCATTTTGAGCAGGCCAGACAGCGGTATTCCGATTCCAGAGGCGTCATCGACAGGGGCAATGACGTCTGGAGCAACGCCGCCGTCCTGCGCTTCCTTGACGAGCAGGTGTATACCGCCAACCGGGACGTGCACACGCTTTTGAAGATCTATTACCCGGAGTATGCCAAGGACAGGCACTTCCTGTCCTATCCCATCGGGCAGTTCTTTTCGGCGATATACCGCTTATGGGACCCGGAAAAAGGCGAGATCCTGTTTGATGCGCAGGCGATCAAGGAATGCCTGTCCTCCAATATCCTCCGGGCCGGGAAGGGGGAGTATCTTCTTCGGACGTTCTATGAGCTGGAGATACTGTTCGAACATGTGAAAACGTATAGAGAGTTCAAAAATAACGTCGAGGCACGGTATTTGCGAAACTACGACCAAGTATCCCAGGCCAAGGCGGCCCATCCGGCCGCACCTCTGCGGCAGATGTCCATCTACAACAGGACCAAGGTCAGCAGGGCCGATATCACGGCGCTGTTCAAGGCGATAGATGAGATCAACGAGATCGCGGGATATCTCTTCGTGCAGGATGACCCGAGAGCGGGACAGATCGATTTCGGCCTCCATTTCCAGAATCTTGAAGATTTTTTGAAGCAGCGCGAGCTCACCCTGGCCAACGAACAGGAGCGGGCGCTCATCGAAGCGCTCAAGAGCAGGCTGGATACGATCCGGCCGGAGAGATCCGACATCGTCGGCACGCTCAGCGATCTGCGGCAGGGCCTTCATTTCTATCTGAAGCAGAAGAAGGATGAGGACGAAAGCGTCGACTGGATCGTGAAGAACTTTGAGCAGATAGACGGTGATATCCTGCAAAGCCAGGGCCAGTTCCAGAATGATGTCACGAAGGTGTATCACTTCGCCTGCGTTTCCGATCTGGATATGAATAAGGGCATCAGCGAGCTGCTCCCGTGGCCGCTGACGGATGAGTTCATCATAAACGCCTATACGTCGGACGATCTTGCGTTCCAGGTCTATCATACGGCTCTGTCCGACCGGAGCAGTTTCCTGCGGTATGCGCTTTTCTACGGCCTGTATTTCAACAGGGGCGACGTGAAGCTCAGCTATGTGAAACAGTATGACGACGAGCTCACGGAGCCGTATACGCTGCTCTCGCTCCTGGGCCTGAGACCCAGGACAGGCGTCATTGAAGATCCGGGCCGGGCCCAGGGCTTTTCGGTCTCCGTCGAGCAGGACGTCACAAGAACTGTCCGGTATGACCGGACGCAGATGATGGAGATGTTCCTCTGTCCGGCAAGGTTCTTTTTTGACTACACGCTGGAGGACAGCCCCGTCATTCGCGGCAGTTTTCTATATAAGCAGTTCTATGAGAACCTGCTGATCGAGGCCGTGTGGAAGCGCATCAAGGGATGGCCGTGTGAAAGGGCGGCCAGAGAGCTGTCCAAGGTCGTGGAAGAGGAGAGCAGGAAACTGGAGCCGTATTTTGACTTTTGGACCATGTCCGAGATATATGACCTGCGTCTGCGCGCGCAAAACTACCTCAGCCACCACGTCGTGAGCAGTGGGGACAGAAGCACCGTACGGCCGTATGATCAGAGCCATATGCACGTGCGGGAGCAGTTTGGCCTGGCCAGATTCGATATCGACATCACCGACTTCGAGCCCGTGAATCCCTATCCCATCTTTGAAGAAAAGGCCGTCCGGAAATATCCGCAAAAGACATATTCCCTGCACAGAATACCCAAAGCGGAAGCGGCGGGTTCAAAAGACCTCTGCGACGGAGCGAGACAGTATCTTAACGAACCGGCTCCGGAGGATGAGCGTGCGGTCGTGTCCGAGTGGTGCACCTATTGTGTGCAGAAAGGCATTTGTTTGGAGCCCTTCAACGCAAAAGACTAGTTTTTCCCCTGAGAGCTTGCGAAAGGAATACTATAGATATGGCGTTGATAGACAGATGCTATTACCGATGCCCGGTCGCGCTGGAGGACAGGGATAAGGATTATCCGAGATTCTTTGTCATGGCCCAGCTCATATCCTACAACGCCCTGGCGGATGCAGTCACGGTCCGGCTCCATGATATCCTGGGGAGCAGGGCCTACTACAGCGACATATTCCGGCATGCGGCCTTTCCCGCGCGGTCTGTCGACAGGTGTGAAGCGGTGCCGGGGGGTCAGGTCGAGGGGCCATGGGGACGGGGAACGATCGAGGCGAGGGCGGCGGAGCCGTATGCAGACGATCAGCCGTATTGGTATTGGGTGAGGCTCCCCGACGGGAGACATGTAAAGTGCTGCGAGACCGAGCTGAAGATAGAATATTCCCAGATGTATTATCCGCCGGAAAAGCAGCTCAGGGCCTATGAGTTCCAGCATCCCACGTGGTTTTTGAACCGGCTGAAGGTGGCGCGGAACTGCCACGTGGTGGATCATGCGGCCTACGGCTTTCAGGTGCTGGCCGGATGCAGGACCCATATGCTGCCGCACCAGGTCGCTACCGTGGCGAGATGCTTTGAAAGCAGGCCGGTGCGGTATATGCTGGCGGATGAGGTGGGCCTCGGCAAAACGGTGGAGGCCTGTTCGATACTGACCATTCTGAGAAGTGAGAACGCCCGGCTCCGCGCGCTCATTATCGTCCCGGACGCCCTTGTGAGCCAATGGGAGAACGAACTGCATTATAAATTTGCGCTGCAGGCCGACGGGGACGCGGCCGATCCACAGCTATGTATCCTCTCCCTGGAGGAACTGACCGGGAAGAAAAGGCTTCTTGAGAAACGGTGGGATATCGTCATCGTGGATGAGACCCACCGGCTCCTGGACCACAGGGAGTGGTACGATCATATCCAGGCGCTCAGCAGGAGGACAGAACATATCCTCCTGCTCTCTGCAACGCCTATACAGGACAGAAAAGAGGAGTATAAGGCTCTGCTGGCGCTGCTCAGTCCGGAACAATACGCGTCTATGTCCTCTGAGCGGTTTGCATGGATGGTCGAAAAGCAGAAGCATATCCAAAATGTGGCCGATCAGCAGCTGAGAAGGCTGGACCGCTATGAGGAATACAAGGAGATCATCGCCGATAAGCTGACAGACATCGCGGAGATGCTGGACGACAGGGCCCTGACGGAACTGACGCGGGGCGTCGATCTGCAGTCGGATGACGGCGGTCTGGCGCAGGTAAAGCAGACCCTGGCCTATATCTGCGAAAACTATCGGGTAGAGCGCAGAGTGATCCGCAACAGGCGGCAGCTGATCGGGGAGCACCTGGCGAGAAGGACACTGGTCCCGGTCCCCTATACGCCTCTGTCGCTGGACGAGAACTATAACGAGACAGGCGTTATCGACGGCGTGCTCGCTTATCTGACGGAGAAAGGCCGGGATGACGAAAGCTATGTGGCCGATACGGCGATCCCGCTGCTGGCCGCGCTGTTCAGCAGTCCCTGGGCGCTGGAGGAGACGCTTCGCGCGCTGCGGATAAACGACAAGAGCCTGCTCGGGAGCGTGTCTGTCTGGAAGCGGCAGGCGGAGAACGAGCATATGCGCGCCGATCATATCCTTGAGGAGGAGCCCGAGCTCATCAAAGGCCGTCTCATGAGGGCCATGGATTACATAGACCAGGAGACCGATATCGAGGACGAGGCCTGCAAGATCGTGGTCTTTACGGCGCACAGCGCGACGCTCAGGGAATTTATGCGCCTGTTCGGCTCCCGTTACGACGGCAGGGGAATATATGCCGTCGCGTTCAGCTCCCAGATGGAACGGCAGGCGCTGGAGGACAGCGTATATGCCTTTCAGAATGATAAAGACTGCCGCGTCATCGTATGCGATGAGACCGGCGGCGAGGGACGCAATGTCCAGGAGGCGTCGCTCATCATCCATCTTGACATGCCCTGGAACGCCAATGCGCTGGAGCAGCGGATAGGCCGGCTCGACCGGCTCGGCCGCGACCCGGAGAAGGATGTGCTCTCCGTCGTCCTCTATGCGGAGGGCACCGCAGAGGAACAGCTCTTCCGTATTTGGAAGGAGGGGCTGAAGCTGTTTGAACGCTCGCTCAGCGGCCTGGAGATCATAACAGGCGAACTGGACCGCCTCATCCTGGATGCGCTTCGGCGGGACTATCATACGGGCCTGGCCAACGCGTTCGAGGACATATTGGACCAGGCGGAGCAGATGCGGGAGAGCGTGGAGGATGAGCAGGATTTTGACCTGGGCGCCGCGCTGTACCGGCCGCTTTCCCGGGAGATCGGCCATGTTCTGGACATGTATGCCGAAGAAAATGGGAACCCATTCGCAATGGCCATGCTGGGATGGAGCGGGCAGGCCGGACTGGGCGCGCAGCGTCCGGATAAAGACGGCCTGATAGAATTCAGAGAGAGCGCTTTCAGCGTGAACGCCGCGAAACAGTCACTGTTCGTCCCGCCGGATTGGGAGAGATACCGGGGCGCGTCGATCATGCGGAGAGAGGGAAAGATCCTGGGCACATTTGACCGCCGGACGGCCGCCGTCAGGGAGGACGTGCTGTTTTTTGCGCCGGGTGACTCCGTATATGACGCCATAATCATGAATGCTATGGGGTGCAGCAGAGGGCGCTGCTCCGCGCTGCTGATCCATGGCGGCTTTGACTATGACGGATTTATTTTTATCTATGATATCCAGCCCAAAATAGATGAGCTCTTGGAGAGCGGGATGGATCTGCTGACCTTGCAGCAATACAAGATGTATTTATCCCTGGAACAGGTCGTTGTCCCCATCGGACTTACGGAAGCCAGCAGAAAGGTCCCCGATGACAGGGTGATACGCGCGTTGTTCTCGGCCGCGCCCCATAGTGCGGAGCATTTGGGCCGCCGGGGCGCGGGAAGATTATCCATGTCGCCGCTGGAGCGGTTTATGAGCAGGCTGCCGGCGGATGAATGGGAGCCTCTGGTGAGCGGCTCCGCCGCGCTGGCCTACAGAAAGGCCGCGGCCGAGGTGAAGCGCCGGTCCCGGCTGCGGGAGGCCAAAAAAGAAATGGAGAGGGTCCTGTATGGGCGCCAGGCGGAAAAGACCTATTTTGGGCGCGGCGCCGGAGACAATGATGAAGAGAAACAAAAGTTTCGCGCGACAGTGAAGGCCTTGAAGGCGGCTGAGCCGGTGCTGGATGCGGCGTGCTTTCTGCTTGTGAGAAAAAATGGACAGTAAAGAGATACTGGAGCGATATATGACGGGCGCCATGGAGGCCTCGGAGGCCCTTGACCGGCTTCAGGCGCGCCTGCGCGGGATGAATGCGCCTTCGGAGGCGGTGGAGGCCGCCAAGGCCGGATGCGCCGTCGGGCTCATCCTGCGCAGGATGCAGTATGAGGAAGGCAGAGCCTCAGCGCGGGATGTGTGCATGAGCGTCCGTGAGGCGGTGCATGTATTTGGACGGATAAAGGTGGATGGGGCGGCCTATCAGGCCGTGACAGAACATGGCCAGGCGTTCAGCCTCGTCCGTGAGAGCGGCCGGCAGGTATCCGGCCGCCTGCATATCCCCGAATGGCTGAGCCCGGATACATACGTCAAGGACGTTTATGCCTTTCGGCGCGGCGACAGCGGCTGCCGTGAGGATGTGTCCGTTGGGGACGGCATATTGCAGCAGAACACGAAGTTCAAGACCTATAAGAGCTATGAACAAAAGCTGGCTGTCCATACGGCGCTGGAGCTGCCCGAAGGGCATACGCTCCTGGTCTCTCTTCCTACGGGCGCGGGGAAGAGCCTGGTGACCCAGATGCTGGCCGGTACCGGCGAGGGGCTCACCGTAGTCATCGTGCCTACGGTGGCTTTGGCGCTGGACCAGTATCATGCCGCCGGCAGCAATCTGCGCAGGACGGAGGGGCTCTATTGCTACCGCGGAGAGCAGACACAGCAGGACCGCGTGGCCATTATGGATGCGCTGCGGGATAAGCGCGCGAGGCTGTTGTTCATATCCCCCGAGGCCATCCTGAGGAATGGGGAGCTGGGCGGGCTGCTTTTAAAAGCGGCGGAAGAGAGATACATTGCAAATGTGGTCGTGGATGAGGCCCATGTCGTTCCGGACTGGGGCGCGCTGTTCAGGCCGGATTTTCAGCTGTTTTCCATAACCCTGAGAAATTGGAAAAAGGCGTCCGGCGGTTTCATTCGTACATATCTTCTGTCCGCGACGCTGTCGGACGACGTGGTCGAGTCGCTTTTTATGCTTTTCGGCTCTGCCGAAGGGAATGTCCAGTATCGGTGCGATACCTTGCGGCCGGAACCAAGGTTTTATTTTTATTCGGCCCGGTCCCGAGAAGAGCAGATGGACAAGGTGACAGAGGCGGTGATGCATCTGCCCAAGCCCATGATCGTCTATGTGCTCGAACCGGAAAAAGCCCGTGATATCCAAAAACGCCTGCGCAGAGAGGGCTTTCGCAGCATACCGGTGTTCACAGGCGAGACGCCGGAGGAGGAGCGGGACAGGATATTGGTCGGGTGGAAAGGCCACGCGTACGACGTGGTGGTCGCCACGTCCGCCTTTGGGATAGGCGTGGATAAAGCGGACGTCAGGACCGTCATACACGCCTGCTGCCCGGAGAGCCTGAGCCGCTATTATCAGGAGGTCGGCCGGGGAGGGCGCGACGGGAATCCGTCGATAAGCCTGCTGCTCCCTTATCAGAGCCGGTACGATACGGACAGCGACGTAAGGCAGGCCCACGGCCTGGTCAATAAGAGCGTGCTCACGGTGGAGCGCGCCGTGATCCGATGGAAGAGCCTGCTGTCGGCGCCCACGACCTGGGCCGACGGGGACGTATGCGAGATGGACATGTCCGTCACACCGGTGACGATGACCGATGATGAGGCGGAGCATGCGGGGAGCCGGAACATCACGTGGAATGTGAACCTCTTGCTCATGTTCTACCGCCTGCGGCTCGTTGACCCACTGGACGTCCGGTACGACCCTGTGAGAGGAACATATGATATCCGGCTCAAGCTGCTGAGACCGGAGACGCTGTCAGACGCCGAGGCGCTCAGCGCCTTTTTGCGCGGACCCCGGGAGGAAGAATACCGGGCGCGGATGAACGGCTATCACATCGTCAGAGACCTCATATCTTCACCGCGCAGGACATGCTGGGGCCGCGTTTTCAAGAAGCTGTACCCGCTGTCGGAGGATGTATGTAGCGGCTGTCCTGTGGACCCGGAGGGGCGGCTGTGGACCGACAGGGCCTATAAGCTGAGAGAGGACCCAGCTCTTTCGCTCCCGCCGGCGCCGCCGTCGGTGCGGCTGAGCAGGAGCATGGGCACGTACACCGAGATGGTCGCGTCCCGGTCGGTGAGAGGCCCCTTCACCGGCGGCGAGATGCAGGCTGTCGCCGGCGCCGCGGAAAGGTGCGGCATCGGCGTTATGGTCATGCCGGAGGGGCTCGCTGAGCAGGTGGACCTGCATGGGCTGGTGCTGGACTACGGCGAGTTCCTCTTTACGGCCGGACATGCCCCCTATATCTTCCACAGGGGCGTGATATGCGTGCTTGGCGAGGACGCGGAGATGAACGCGGCTTTGTGGAAGAGCCTGCGCGGGCTGGGGAGATACGGATACCGGAGGATACTCTACTGCACCGACGGCACGATCGTCGCAGAGAACGGAAAAACGGCAAGGGACTGTGTGGAAGGATATCCTGCCGCGCTGGAGCGGCTTTAGGGAGGTGGGCGCTTGTTCAAGCAGAATCCGGACAATATGAGAATGGAGCCTACGCCGGAGCGGGTGCTGGCCGTATGCCGGCTGGCCGCGCAGGGGAACATGACGAAAGAGGAACTGCGTTCGGCCATGACCCTGGGGCAGGAAAGCGGAAAAGGGGCCGACATCGTCAACAGGTCTCTCTCTGTGGCGAGCGAGGAGCTTGGCCTTATCCAGATAAAGAACGACAGGCTCGTGTATGCCGCTGCAAAGGATGTGATCCGTGACCCGCGGCAGTTCAGACGGTATGTCGGCAGCAAAGTATTTCTGCGCCCGGATACCACATTCGTGATGTTCAGCAAGTGGGTCATCGGGCAGAACGACAGGCTTTTCGGCCTGTTAAGGTGGGAAGTGATGGCCAAGACCTGCGCGGAAGAGGTGCAGGCCCTGTCGGCGCTCAATGAAAACGCGGTCCTGGGCTGGCGGTTCTGGGCGGCCTTTCTGGGCCTTGGCTATTTGAGCGGGACGATGTTCCTGCCCAATATGAAGACCAGGCTCCAGGATATATTGGCTGTGTCCTATGCGGACGTATTTGAATATGGACAGAGCGTTCGCGCCATGGATTTTGTCCAATGGCTGAACAATCGGCTCCCGGAGGCCGATCTCAACGGACGGCTGCCCCTGGCCGTCTCCGCCGGGCTGCGCACGCTTCATGAGCTGGGACTGATACGGCTGGAGACCAGAATGGACTCCAACCGCGTGAACCTGTTCGCCGTTGACGGCGAGCCGGTCAACAGCTTCTCTCATATCACGGTGCAAAAGAAGGTGTGCGAATGAACTGGGAAGAATATCGCGCTGTTATGGAGAGCCGTGTCATCAAAATGGACGACATGGCCACCGAGGACGCGTATTTTATGGCCACGCATATGCCTTTTGAGCGCCTGGAGGTATACCAGGGAGGGAAGACCACGGCCCCGCCCCAGCTCAAAAATGAGGATGAGGTATTCGATGAGCTCATCCGCAACCCGCAAAATGAGCACCGCATGATCATCGTACGCGGCGATAACGGCACGGGAAAATCCCATCTCATCCGGTACCTGAAAGCCAAATTTGAAAATAGCCCCTCTACCGTATATGACCCGGAAACGGAGCAGCTCGTCTTTCTGCGCCGGCTGAACAATTCCGTCCGCGGCGTCTTTTCTCAGCTGCTGCAGCAGGGCGTTATTATCGATCAGGACATAGCGGAAAAGCTGAAAAAGTTTATCGATTCTACCGACGCGCTGGAAGAGGAGGCGTTCAAAACAAGGATCTTCTACGCCTATGTCGCGGCCGTCAGCAACGACAAGTCGGGCCTCGACTATAAACCTGTCATCTGCAGGGACATCGCCAGCTATCTGTCCGACAGCCGCGTAAAAGAACACCTGATGCGGGAGAATGGGCCGATATCAAGGTGCTACGAGCTGATCACGGCTCCCAGCGGACAGGTCCTGCACGGTACGGCGGTATTCAAAGAGGACGATCTCAACGAGCCCTCGATCATCCGCGCTGTTTACAGGCAGGGCGACCCGCAGGCCGTTGACTTTGCCTCTACGCTCAGGGCGGATGAGACCGAGTTCGCCCGCCTCGTGCGGTATCTGAACCGGCTGTCGAGGGACGTGGTCAAAAGCTGCGCGGATATCTCCAGCGAGAGCACGAAAGCGGTCTTTGAGCTGCTGCGCCGGGATCTGAAAAAGCAGGGCAAGGCCTTGACGCTCTTTATCGAGGATTTTACCGGCTTCACCGGCATCGACTCCGAGCTGATCACCGTCTTGTCCACAGAACATGGCGGCGACTATGCCGACCTCTGCCGGGTCACGTCTGTCATAGGCATCACAAATGACTATTACGATCAATTCAGGGACAATTTTACGGACCGTGTCACCCATCAGATCAGCGTAACGGAAAGGTCCTATGGGACGGATGATTTTCTCGTACAGATGACGGGGCGGTACCTGAACGCGATTTATTGTGAGCCGGGAGCGATACAGACATGGTATGAGACAGGCGCCTTGCCGGAGGAGCTGCCGGCCGGCACCGTCCATCCCCCATGCCCGTGGGAGACAACGGCCATTGGGCGCCGGGAGATGACGCTGTATCCGTTCAACAGAAAGTCCATATGCATGCTGTATGGGAGCCTTCCCGTAAAGAGCCCCCGCATGTTTTTGCGGGACGTCATCCGGGCCCAGATGAAGGAATACCTGGACGGGAAGATGTACGGCGACGAATGGGCGTTCCCGTTGAATCCCGCCTATATCCAGATGAGCCGCGACCAGCACAGTTCCGCGATCGACCGTCTGCAATACCTGAGCGGCAGAGAAAAAGACAGGCTGAAAACGGTATTGGCCATTTGGGGCGACGGCTCGGCCGAAGGTGTGAGAAGAGAGGACGGTATGATCTTCTTCGGCGGATTGGACCGCGCCTTTTTGGCGGATATCGGTCTGGCGGCGTTTCAGGGGATCGGCGATGTCAGGACATCCGACGCGGCCCGGCCGCCGTCTCCTGAGGCCGGCCCGGCCGATGTCCGGGGCGGTACGCCCGCGCCCCCGGTCAGCAGAGTGACCGATACCGCGCGCAGAGATCATGAGAATTTTGTCAAGGATATAACGGCCTGGTATCCCAACGGAGCGGAGCTGAAGTATCACCCCGATTATCGAAGGCTGCTGCGGGAGTTTCTCTGCGGCGATAACAGGCAGTGCGGGGCGATAAACTGGCAGGACGTGGGCGTCCCGGCCTATATAGCGGCAGAAAGGCTCGATGTAAGGAGCATCTGCATCGAGGGGCGGGAGGAGCCAGGCGACGCGGATAAGGCGATCGTGTATCTGGACAGAAGCGCGGAGAGCCGGGACGTCCTTCGGGCGCTGATCGAGATGCAATACGCGAAAGGGTGGGATTTTGACAGCTCCGCCTATTATCAGCAGCGCCTGATCACATGGCTTGAGCGCCATAAGAAAGATATTATCAATAAAGTGTGCGCGGCTGTGGAAGGGGAAAGGCCCCCGGTCCTGGAGTGGTGCCTCTGCCTGCGATATCTTCGGGCGATGATACTGGACGTCTCCCTGGATGACAGCGACCCTGTTCGGCTCTTTAAGGGCCT
>CANPWJ010000008.1 GCA_947584035.1 uncultured Acetatifactor sp.
CTGGAATACCACGCCCAGATTTCTGCGGAATTTGGGGATCTGCCGATGCCGGAGCTTCGCCAGATCGTTTCCCATAACATAGACGTTACCGCTGGTGGCCGTCAGCTCCCGCAACAGCAGCTTGATCAGCGTAGACTTGCCGGAGCCGCTGTCTCCCACAATAAAGACAAACTCTCCCCTTCCGATGCTCAGGGTGACATTGTTGAGCGCAGGGCTCTTAGACGAATAGGACTTGCTTACATTGTCCAGAAAAATGATCCCATTCTCCTCTATGATCCGTTCCCGCTTCTGTCTTAACAATTCTCTTCTTGTCATACGTAAACCACCTATCTGTCTCTTTCTATCGGATGGACGACTTTAGTACTCCAAAGTTTCCATATATTTCATGTACTTGACCACCATCAGCGCAATTTTAAAGGTGATGGCATCCTCAAACACGCGCAGATCCAGCCCTGTGCTCTTCTGCAGCTTGTCCAGACGGTACACCAGCGTATTGCGGTGGATGAACAGCTGCCTGGAGGTCTCGGACACATTCAGGCTGTTCTCAAAAAATTTGTGAATCGTGGTGAGCGTCTCCTCGTCAAACTCATCGGGACTCTTTCCCCCGAAGATCTCCCGAATGAACATCTTGCACAGGGGAAGGGGCAGCTGATAGATCAGCCGTCCGATGCCCAGTTCACTGTAGGCCACGATGCTCCGCTCGTCAAAGAAGATTTTCCCCACATCCAGGGCCATCTTCGCCTCCTTGTAGGAACGGCTGACCTCCTTGATCTCCCGCACCACCGTGCCGTAAGCGATCCGCACATTGTTCAGATTTTCCCGCTGCAGCTGATGAACCAGCTGCCCGGACAGCTTTTCCAGCTCCTTGGAAGCGTCGCCCTCCACCAGCTCCTTGACGATGATCACATTGGTTTCGTCCACCGCCGTGATAAAATCCTTCGTGCTGCCCTCAAAATGCGAGCGTGTCAGCTCCAGCGCGGTGTTATTGTCCTTTCCGCCGGACTCCACGATCATCACGACCCGGGGCGCATCGGTCTGGATGTGCAGCTTTTTGGAGCGGCTGTAGATATCCACCAGCAGCAGATTGTCCAACAGCAGGTTCTTGATGAAATTATCCTTGTCAAACCGTTCTTTGTAAGCAATCAGAAGATTCTGCAGCTGAAACGCCGCCATCTTCCCGATGGTGTACACGTCCTCCCCGGCTCCCGCCACCACCAGGATGTACTCCAGCATCTGCTCGTCATACACCTTGAAATACTGGTATCCCTGGATTTCCTGGGAATCGGCCGGAGAAGCGGCAAACTCCGCGGCAGCCCCGGCGCAGTCCTTCATGGAGACAGTGGAGACCACCTCCTGGCCCTCCGTGTCCATCACGCACAATTCCACCCGGGCGATCCCCTTCAGCCCGTCGATCGTATTCTGCAATATTTGATTTGATATCATATACCCCTCTCCTTTAGTCTTTTGTTCCCCATACCGTTGCCACTTAATATAAATATATTAAAAAAACACAAAAAAAGCAATACTTATTTGTGCACTTTTCCAAAAAATTAAGGAACTCTAAAAGGGAGCCGCCCGCGGCCTCATCCGCCCGGACAGCTCCCTATTCCCACATCTTTGATCGTTTTTGCGCTTTTGAGACAGCTCCCGCCGCGGACTCCCCGGCAGCCTCTCCTACACCCGGATGTCGATATTTCCCCCGAGCCCCGGGTACACGCTCTGCTCCATCGCCGCCGCGTCGATCATCTCCACCATTCCCTGCCCCAATTCCCGATTGGTATCCAGCTCACGGCTGAGCACCGCAATACTGATCTTTGACTGGGTAGAGCTCATAGACAGCGCGGTTGACAGTCCTGCAATATCCATCCCGATTCCTCCCTTCAGCGCCATGCCTCCCGGACATTTGCGGATCCCGCATAAGGCGGCGCCCGTCCCGTGTCCTTCCACGGCCCCCTGCTACTTTCAGTGTAGCACAGCCGCGCCTTTTTTTCCAGTACTTTACAAAACTTTTCGTATGACCTTCTCGCCGATGGTGATTCTGCCTTCCTTCAAAAGCCTCCCTACGGCGCGCTTAAATTCGTTCTTGCTCATGCCGGTCTCACGCCGGATGATCTCCGGGGACGCCTTGTCATTAAAGGGCAGCGCCCCCTCGTAGCTGTCCAGGATGCGCAGAAGCTCCTCCGCATCCCGCTCAATTTGAAGGTAGCTCTTTTCCCGGATGCTCAGATCCAGCTTGCCGTCCTCGTGCACCTTCACCACCCGGGCCTCGATCTCCTCTCCGATCGGAGCCCTCCCGTACAGCTCCCTTTTGGGGATCAGCGCGGAATACTGATTGTCCACCGCCACAAAGGCCCCGAAATTGTCGCTCACCTGATAAACCCTGCCCCGCACCTGATCCCCCTCCTGATAGGGGCTGTCCAGGCGGAGCGCCTCGTACACGTTCATGGTGGCGCAGAGTCTGCCGCTCTTATCCAGGTACAGGGACACCAGTACCTCCTCCCCGGTCTCCACCCGCTTCGTCTGCTGCTTGAAGGGCAGGAACAGATCCTTTTCCAGTCCCCAATCCAGGAAGGCTCCGATCTTTCCCACCTGGACGACCTCCAGCAGCGCCGTCTCTCCCATCCGCAGCTTCGGCTCACGGGTGGTGGCGATGGGCCTGTCCTGGGAGTCCCGGTAGAGGAACACCTCCAGCCGGTCCCCTACGCTACAGCCCTCCGGCACCTGCTTCGCGGGGAGCAGCACCCGCTCCTGGCCTTCCGGCCCCTCCGACAGATATATGCCAAATTTCACACGTTTTACCACGGTCAACCGCTGTTTGGTACCCAAACGGATCATTCCCTACTCGCCTCCCCTGCGCAGAAATTCCACGATCACATACGGCTTGTCCGCCTCATCCAGCAGGGACACGACACACTGTCCCTCCTGAAGCGACACATAGGGATAGAGCACCTGGTCCAGCAGCGCCTGCTTCTTGTACTCCGCCCGCATCTGCCGGATCTCAAAATCGTCCGGCAGAAATTCCATGGCCATATCCACATACTGCCCGTTGTTCACATGATGATTGGTGTCCAGATGATGCTTCCGCACCAGGATGGGTTCCCGTTTCTCCCCGTCCTGCGGCACGGCGATCTTGCGGGGCGCATACTCCATATCCAGCCGCTCCTCCAGCGCGTACCCCTGCCGCATCTCCTCCGTGGGCATGACCGGCTTCCAGGTGTCCGTGTCCAGGAGCGTCCAGAGCGAGTTCGCCACCGCCAGATGCTGCCCGTCCTCCCCGGTCATGGCGAAATTCCGGTACCCCAGAAAGCCCCGAAACTCATATGGGCAGGTGCCCACCTTCACCCGTTCGCACAGGCCGGCATAGCGTTTTACCACGATCTGCCAGGAGGACAACACCCAGACCATGTGCCGTTCCTTCAGATATTCGATTCCCAGCCCCAGATCCTCCGACTGAAAGGTGGAGCAATCCTGAAAATAGTTGAGCAGGGCTGCCATGGTCAGCCAGCCCTCACTGTCCACCTCGCTGAAACGGATCCTTGCGTCAAATGTATACATGTCTCATCCTAACCTTTCTTCCCGGTCAAACCCTCCCGCAGCGGCGGCCCGGCCGTCTCTTTTCCCCTGTATTTTACCACAGAATCCGCGCCGTGTCATGGGGAAGAAAGCGCTACAGCAGCCGCTTCAGCTCCTCCGCTACGGGCGCCAGCCGCTCATCCGACAGGCCGAAGTCCATCTGCTTCCAGCTCCATGCGGCACGGGCGATGCCATAGGTCTGAAACGCCGCGTGGATGTCCCGGTACCACTCCAGCGTGCTCTCCGGATCGGCCAGGTCGATGACGCCGTACTCTCCGCAGTACAGCGGTACGTTGCGCTCCTCCGCCACCCGGACCGCCCCGGCAAAAAATTCCCGGAAGGTATCCGCGTTCACCGGCTTTTCCAGCGTGAAACCGGCGTGCTGGGAAAGCTTCGCCGCCACCGCGGGCGCCTTCTCGCAGATCTCCCCGTATCTCACCCGGAAATCGGAAGGCATTTCCTCCATCCAGCCCGCCCCCTGGTGCGTAAACACAAGCGGCTCATAACAGTGGAAATTGTAGACGATCCTGTCGTCAAAGGGCGGCGCGATGTCCGGGAGCGCCTCCACACTGTTGTGCCAGTAGCCGCCGATCAAAATATAGCTGTCCGGCGCATACGCCCGGATCCGGCGCACACAGGTCTCCGCGATCCGGTTCCAGCGCTCGCAGCAGGAGGGCTCCACCACCTCGTTCAAAAGCTCAAAAGCCACGCGCCCGCTGTACGCGCCAAACGCCTCCGCGATCCGCTCCCACAGCCGGTAAAAGCGCTCCTGGAGCTCCCCGCTCTCAAAGAAACCGCTCTCCCCCTCCCCGCTGTCAAAGGAATAGCCCGCCGCCTTGTGCAGATCCAGCACCATGCGGAGATGATATCTGCCGCTCCACTCCACGGCGCGCTCCAGATACTTCATGCCATAGGCGGTGGGAGCGCCGCTCTCATCCTCCAGCAGATCGTAATCCACCGGCACCCGCACATGATCGACTCCCCACCGGGCAATCTCCGCAAAATCCTTCTCGGTGATAAAGCTCTCATAATGCTCCGTCGTATGAACGCACTGTGACAGCCAGCCTCCCAGATTGATCCCCTTCTCGTATCCCTCAAATTTCCGCATCGGTACGCCTCCTTCTCTTTTTCCTTTTCCTCTTCTTTTTCCTCACTATCACAAAAACCTCTGAAAGATTGCGCTTTCAGAGGTTTTCTCACAGGGCTACAAGGATTCGAACCTTGAAATGACGGAGTCAGAGTCCGTTGCCTTACCGTTTGGCGATAGCCCTACAAGATAGCCCTACAACTGACTACTTGATGTATTATACACGAAGTATCTCCATTTTGCAATACCTTAATTCAAAAAAATATAACGGCAAGCCGGCGCAGGGCACGTCTCCTCCAGGGATTGCCCTGCGCAGGTCCTGCCTGTATTGTATTGCACCAAAAAGGGATCAGCCCTTTACGCTTCCCATGGCCACGCCCTGTACAATAAACTTGGACAGCAGCAGGTACACCACGATCACCGGGAAGATGGAGAAGGCGATCATCACATACACCTGCCCCATATCAAATTTCAGCCAGTCCGCGCTCCGCAGCTGCGCGATCAGGATCGGCAGCGTTTTCATCTTGTCGTCGTGCAGGATCAGAGCCGGAGTGAAGTAATTGTTCCAGTTGCTCACGAAGGTAAAGATTGCCTGTACGGCGATCGCCGGCTTCATCAGCGGCAGCACGATGCTGTTGAAGGTGCGGAACTCCCCGGAGCCGTCGATCCGGGCCGCCTCCACCAGGGACAGGGGCAGCGCGCTCTCCATATACTGCTTCATGTAAAAGAACGTGACCGGAGCGGCTATGGAGGGAACGATCAGCGGGATGAAATTGTCCTCCAGCCCCATCTTCCCCACCAGCTGCAGGAAGCCGAGCGCCGTCACCTGCGTGGGGATCATCATAATCATCAGAATAAAGGTAAACATGAACTTCTTCAGCTTAAAGTCGTATACATGGATGGCGTAGGCCGTCATCGAAGAAAAGTAGGTGCAGAGGATCGCACAGCTGGCCGCCACCACGAAGCTGTTGAACAGTCCCTGCCACACCGGCAGCGTCCCATGCACCAGGTTCGTCCAGTTGGTGAGCAGATACCCTCCGGGCAGGGGCGTAAAGCCCTTCGTCAGTTCGCCGTTGCTCCTGGTCGCGTTGATAAACAGCACGTAGAACCAGAAGAGACAGAGGAAGGAGAGAAGGACAAGGACAACGTAGGCGATTCCCCGTCTCGCACGGATGCCCATTCCCTTGGAAAGCTGTTTTTCGTTTGTACTCGTCATTTGCTCGCCCCCTTATTTCTTCTCGCTGGAGAACCTGAATACGATCAGGCTCAGCACACCGGTGATAATGAACAGGAATACGGACAACGCGCCGCCCAGGCCATAGTTCTTGTTGAACAGATGCTTGTTCAGGTACATGATCAGCGTCATGGAGGAGCGCATGGGCTCTCCGGTACCGTTGGTCAGCACCTGCGGCACATCGAACATCTGCAGACCGCCGATCAGGGATGTGATCATCACATAGATCAGGATCGGACGCAGAAGCGGCAGCGTGATCCGGAAAAATACCTGTGTGGACGTGGCGCCGTCCACCTCCGCCGCCTCAAACAGCGAGGTGTCGATCCCCATCATGCCCGCCATCAGCAGGATCGTGGTGTTTCCGAACCACATCAGGAAATTCATCATCGCCACCAGCGACCGGGTGCCCCACGTGTTCGACAGGAAACGGAACGGAGCGTCCAGGATCCCCAGCTGCACCAGGATGGAGTTGATCGGTCCCCCGTCCGAGAACAGGGTGAAAAACAGCATGGCAAACGCGGACGCCATGATCAGATTCGGCAGATAGATCACCGTCTTAAAGAACTGCTGCCCCTTCAGCCGCAGGGACGGGTTCGTAAACCACGCTCCCAGAAGGAGGCTCACGATGATCTGGGGCACAAAACCCATCGCCCACATGATCAGCGTATTCCGCAGATAGATCCAGATATCGCTGTTTGCCAGCAGCGCTCTGTAGTTTCCAAGTCCTACGAAGTTCGGGCCGATCTGTGTCAGGCCGGAACGATAGTTTTCATAGAAGCTGTTGTATACGGTGCTGACCAGAGGTATGAACTGAAATACCAGATAGACCAGCACAAAGGGGATCAGGAAAATATATCCCCACCTGTTGTAGCTAACGACCTTTCCCCGCTTTGCAGCTTTCATGGCGACCTCCCATCTTTTAATAAATCCAGTGGAAAGAAGCGGAGAGGAGGAATGTTTTGATTCCTCCTCCTCACATCTTTTCTATTCTCAGACCTGCTGTTTCAGCCTAGTAGCTCAGCTCAGGATACTTCTCCGTTACGGCCTTGTAGAACAGCTCCTTCGCCTCGTCCAGGGTAGCCTTGCCCTCGAAATAAGCCTTCATCGCATCCTGGAACTCCTCGTTGCAGCCCTGATCATAGGAGCTCAAGTTGCTCAGCTGCAGATCCGCAACGCCCTCGCAGTACATGGGCAGCGGGTTCTGTCCGCCGAGGATATCGCTGTAGTACGGGCCCTCATAGGTCACGTTTCCGTTCTCATCCGTCTTGGTGATGGTCTGGGAGCCGTCTGCCAGAGCCTCCATGGCGGGCTTGTTGTTGACAAAGTCGTCGTCCTTCACCACGATATCCGTCATAATCTCAGGATTGGTGGTCAGCTGCAGCATGATGTCCTTCACCAGAGAAGGATTATCCGTTCCGGTCGCCGCGCAGATCCAGGTGCCGCCCCAGAAGAAGCCCTGAGGTCCCTTTGCGGCGCCCCAGCCGCCCTGATTGCCGATGCTTCCCTCGGTGTCAGCAGCCATGGAGAAGTTTACCAGCCATGCGGGCCCAAAGTAGCAGAACACCTTTCCGTCGGGGAAGAAGCCCTTCTGCCAGTCTGCGTCCCACAGCTCATAGGTGGTGGTATAGCCGGCGTCTACCAGCGCCTTGGAGTCCTCCACCCACTTCATAATGTTGTCGTCGATGTTGATCTTGCCGTCAACCACCCAGGGGGAGGTCACGTTGTTGGAATATACGCGGAAAGAGTCGTTCACGCTGGACATGATGTTGTAGCCTTTCTCATGCAGCGCTGCGGCGGTCTCGTTAAAGGTCGCCCAGTCCTTCACATACTCCTGCACCGCGTCCGGATCGTCGGTGCCGAAAGTCTCCTTGGCAGCCTCACGGTTGTAGAACAGGACGCCGGGGCAGCCCTGCCAGGAGAGTCCCTTCAGCACGCCGTTAGAATCGGTCACGATATCCTGGGTGTAGGGATACTGGTCCGCGATGTCCGCGTCGGTGATGCCCAGATCCTTGATCGGCATGGTGTACTCCGTGTCCACATACTTGAGGGCGTAGTCAGCCTCCACCAGGAAGATATCGATCTTGTCATCCGCTGCCGCGTCCGCCTGCTTTAACAGGGTCTCGTCCAGATTGTTCTGGTAAGCGTTGTCGTCGTTGGGGGTAATGTTCCACTTTACGGTCACGTCGCCGATGGTGCCGGTGGTAGCGTCCACAGCCTCATAGCCGGGATAGTGATCCGTCACACGGCTCTTGAACTCCTCGTTCCAGACGTAGATGTTCAACACCTTTCCCTCATCGGCAGCCTGTTCACCGCCCGCAGCCTGTGTCTGCTGGCCCGCTGCCCCCCCGGACGCTGTCCCGGAACCAGAGCTGGGATTGCCGCCGCAGCCCGCAAGGGTTCCGACCGCCATGGCAGTTACCAATAATGCGCTCAATAACTTTTTCTTCATCTTTCTCCTCCCTATCTTTGATCGTTTGTTGTGTGATAACCGGTTCCCGGTTATCTTTATTTGATGCCGGAGCCCGCGCCCCCGCACAAATAGCAAGCTTTACAGGATCATGTCCGTGGGACCATGCCCACCGTTCCTCCCTCTACCACGCTGCCCGGCACCAGGGTCGATCCGACCAGCGTCGTCTTGGGCCGTTCGATCAGTTCCAACAGCCTGGCCGCCGCCACACTGCCGATCCGCTCCGTGTCCTGCCGCACGGTGGTCAGCCGGGGCACCAGGATTCCCGCGGCCGGAATATCGTCATAGCCCGCCACCGAAATGTCCTCCGGGATCCGCAGCCCCCTCTGGCGGATGGCGTTGATCCCGCCGAACGCGGAAAAATCATCCGGGTACAGGATACAGGTGGGCGGATCCGAGAGATCCAGCAGACGATTGGTGATATGGTACGTGGACACCGCGTCGCGGTACGCCGCCTCCGCGATATACTGCTCCGGTATATCCACCTTCAACTCCTCCGCCGTGTGGTAAAAGCTGGCGAGCCTTTTGCGGGTGACCGCCGAATCGGCGCCGTGGATATAGGCGATCTTCCGGTGGCCCTGCCGGTACACATATTGGAAAAGCTCCCGCATACCGGATACATTGTCGGAAAGCACCGCCATGCGGTCATTGAACAGGTAATCCACCGTCACCACCGGGATGTCGCTCTGGACCAGCTCCACGACCTCCGGATCCTCAAAGTCGATGCACGCCAGGACCACCCCGTCAAACCCGCGGTAGCGGCTGTGCTCCAGGTAGGACATGCGCCCTTCCCTGTCCCGGCAGCCATTGATAAAGGTAATGTCATAGCCTTGCTGCTCCGCCGTCCGCTTAAAGCTGTCCAGCACCCCGGAAAAATAATCGTGGGTCAGACCGCTCATCGCCTCGTCCACAAACAGCACCCCGATATCGTGGGTCCGGTGGGTTTTAAGCGCCCGGGCGGAGAAGTTCGGAAGATATCCCATCTCCTTCGCCACTCTGCGGATATGCTCTTTTGTGTCCTTCCCGATATCCGACTGGTCGTTCAGCGCCTTGCTGACCGTAGCCACCGATACCCCGCAGACCCTGGAAATGTCTTTCAAAGATGTCATGTCGTTTACCTGAGCTGTAGCTTAATCGTTTTCGTATCTTTACTATACAACATTTTATACAGAATTGCAAGTATATTTTTTCTTTTTTTATATATTTTTATTGTATAAAGGGGTTCGTCCGATTTTCCTGTTGCTTTTTTCTCCCGGCTTCTGTATAATTTAAGTGTAATTTTATCCTTTTATCCTTAATCGTTTTCGCATTGGTATAAAATCGGCACAAAAAATGATATGAGAATGGAGATGATCAGTTATGAAATTCGGTTATTTCGACGATTCCCAGCAGGAATACGTGATCCAGACCCCCAAGACACCCCTGCCCTGGATCAACTATCTGGGGTGCAGCGGTTTTTTCAGCCTGATTTCCAATACCTGCGGGGGCTATTCCTTTTATAAGGATGCCAAGCTTCTGCGCATGACGCGCTACCGCTACAACGATGTCCCGGCAGATTCGAACGGAAAATATTTCTATATCAAGGACGGCGATACCGTCTGGAATCCGGCATGGCAGCCCACAAAGACAGAGCTGGACAGTTATGAATGCCGGCACGGCCTGGGCTACAGCCGCTTCCGCGGATCCAAGGATCAGGTGGAGGCAAGCCTGGTCACCTTTGTACCCATGGAGGACAACTGCGAGATCACCCGGCTTACCGTCACCAACCAGTCATCCGCCGCCAAGGAGCTCACTCTGTTCTCCTATGTGGAGTGGTGCCTGTGGAACGCGGACGACGATATGAAGAATTTCCAGCGCAACTTAAGCATCGGCGAGGTGGAGGTGGAGGGCTCCGCGATCTTCCACAAGACGGAGTACCGGGAGCGCCGCAATCATTACGCGGTCTATGCCGTGAACACTCCGGTGGACGGTTTCGACACCAGCAGGGACGCTTTTCTCGGCGCATACCGCGGCGCGGACGATCCGGAGGCGGTGGCTAACGGCGCCTGTACCAATTCCATCGCAAGCGGCTGGTCCCCCATCGCGGCCCATCAGATCAACCTGAAGCTTGCGGCGGGCGAGAGCAGGACCTTCCTCTTTACGCTGGGCTATATCGAAAACCCTGACGAAGAAAAGTGGGCGGCTCCCGGTGTGATCAACAAGACCAGAGCCTACGCCCTGCTGGACCGATACAACACGGTGGAGAAGGCCGACCAGGCGTTTGAACAGCTTCGGAGCTACTGGCGCTCCCTTCTCTCCAAGTATACGCTCACCTCCTCCGACGAGAAGGTGAACCGCATGGTCAACATCTGGAACCAGTATCAGTGTATGGTCACCTTCAACATGTCCCGCTCCGCTTCCTATTATGAATCCGGCATCGGCAGAGGCATGGGCTTCCGGGATTCCTGCCAGGATCTTCTGGGCTTCGTGCACCTGATCCCCGAGAGGGCTAGGGAGCGCATCATCGACATCGCCTCCACCCAGTTCCAGGACGGCAGCGCTTATCACCAGTACCAGCCTCTCACCAAGAAGGGCAACGCCGACATCGGAAGCGGTTTCAACGACGATCCTCTGTGGCTCATCGCCGGTACCAGCGCGTACATACGTGAGACCGGGGATCTCTCCATCCTGGAGGAGTCCGTTCCCTTTGATAATGACATGAGTGTGGCAACTCCCCTGATGGATCACCTGAAGCGCTCCTTTGATTATACGGTAACCCACAAGGGGCCCCACGGGCTGCCGCTGATCGGACGGGCCGACTGGAACGACTGTCTGAATCTCAACTGCTTTTCCGCCCATCCCGGCGAGTCCTTCCAGACCTTCGGCCCCAGCGAGGGCCCGGTGGCGGAATCCGTCTTTATCGCGGGCATGTTCGTAAAGTACGGCGAGGAATATGCGCAGCTGTGCGAGCTGACGGGGGACAAGGCGGAGGCGGAACGCGCTCGGAAGGAAGTGGGAATCGTGTACGACGCCATCCTGAAGGACGGTTGGGACGGAGAGTGGTTCCTGCGCGCCTACGACGCGGAGGGCCGCAAGGTAGGCTCCCAGGAATGTAAGGAGGGCCAGATCTACATCGAGCCCCAGGGCTTCTGCGTGCTGGCCGGCGTCGGGGTAAAGGAAGGGCACGCCGCCAGGGCGCTGGACTCCGTGAAGGAACGCCTGGACACCAAGTACGGCGTTATGATCCTGCAGCCCGCCTACACCGAGTATCATCTGGAGCTGGGCGAGGTTTCCTCCTATCCTCCCGGATACAAGGAGAACGCGGGGATCTTCTGTCACAACAATCCCTGGGTATCCATCGCTGAGACGGTTCTCGGCAGAGGCGACCGGGCCTTTGACATCTACAAAAAGACCTGTCCCGCTTACATCGAGGATATCAGCGAGATCCACCGCACAGAGCCCTATGTGTATTCCCAGATGGTGGCCGGCAGGGATGCAAAATTCCACGGCGAGGCCAAGAACAGCTGGCTGACCGGCACCGCCGCCTGGACCTTCGTGAATGTCTCCCAGTACATTCTCGGCGTGTATCCCACGCACAGGGGCCTGTCCGTCGATCCCTGTGTCCCGTCCGGCTTCGGTGATTTTACCGTCACCCGCAGCTTCCGGGAGGGGATCTATCATATTCAGGTGAAGAATCCAAACGGCGTCCAGAAGGGCGTGGTCTCCATGACCGTAAACGGACACGCCGTGGACGGATGCGTGATCCCTTACGAGAAGGGAAGAACGCAGTATGAAGTGGTCGTAACGATGGGATAAACTTTGGGGGATATGCCTCAAACGAGATACGCCCTGAGCGGGATACGCCTCAAGGCCTCAAACGGGCCGCAGCGCAGAAGCGCCGCGGCCCGTTTCGTTATTTATAATACACCGTGATATACGGGTAATCCTCCACCCGGGACGCCCGGAAGTCCTGGCGCAGCCAGCGGTCCAGGAATCCGTCCTCCTCCAGGACCCGAAGATCCCCAAACCAGCTTTCCACCGCCACCACATCCGGATAGCGGTCAGGATTCTGCTCCCAGTACGCCAGCAGGCTCTCGTCATAGCTGGGCGTGCTGATGGTGCTGGGCGAGGCGATGGTACAGTCCCCCAGCAGGTAGAAAAACTGCGACTGCCCCACATACAGCACCGTACTCCCGTCCGGCACGGCCTCCGGCCAGATCTCCCGGTTTTGATTGTACCGATAAGCCGTCATGTACGACGTCAATATCCCCTTCCGAAAGCCTCCGCGGTTGATCCCCCTTACATCCAGAAGTGTGCCCGGCGCATTGTCGCTGCCGATGATCCGGTAACAGTAGCCGAAGCTGTAAAAGAGAAGGAAGAGCACGCAGACCTTCCGCAGGAGCCTTTCTCCCTCGCCGGGATCACAGGCCCGGGCCCAGCAGATCCAGGCGCCGATCACCCCCATGAGCAGATACGGCTTTAGATACATGGGGCTCCAGTTGGACAGGAGCACCACCCCCAGATAACTCACCACGGAAAACAGGATCAGGCCAAATCCGGCCTTTTCCCTCCTGCCGCCCAGGAAATAGCACCGGACGCCGATCAAAAGCGACGCGGCAAAAACGACCTGCAGATAGCTGGCGTTTCGTCTGCCCGCCAGCCAATAGGCCAGCTGGCCGCACAGCTGCACCAGATAAAAGCAGAACCAAAAATCCACCCGGCGAAAGATCCGGGAGATCAGCCAGCTTAAGAGCCCCCCCAGGGCCAGCACCGCCGCCACCCCCGCAAGGCTTTCGCCCCACAGGGAAAGCTTCTCCCCCACGCTCAGCTGATGGGAGCCGTCCCCCAGAATATAGGGCAGCAGCCCTCCGATCTGCACCGGCGTCAAATAGGTCAGGATCCAGAACACAAAAGCGCACGCTCCCAGGATGCAGGGCGCCGCAAAGAGCGCACACTCCCGAAGCCTTCCCCGAACCGGGTTCCGAAGGAGGATCCCCAGGCAGACCGGAAAGAGGATCGCCATGCTGGGGTAGGCCAGCACATCACAGGCTAAGAACACGCCGGCCGCCGCCAGCGTCCCTGCCCTCCCGCGTTTCGGAGAGTCCGGGCAGAAATAGCGCAGCAGCTGCAGACACAGCAGCGTGAAAAACCACATGTGCAGATTGGAATATTCCGGGATACAGATACATTTGGGAGTGACCAGGTACCAGCACATGGCAAGCAGCGCCGCGGACTCCCGGCCCAACTCCGGCAGACAGTCCCGTAAGGTGCGGCAGACCCGTCGGCCGATCAGGGCCTGTACCGCAAAATAGGCTGCGCGGAGATAGAGGTTCAGCCACTCCGTTCCCCCGGTCAGCCACAGAAAGGGCTTGATAAAAAGCGCTGTGAAGATCGCGGAGGTCTGATGGGGCTCCCACATCTCCAGGAGCAGACGATCTCCAACGGCAAGCCGATAGCCCAGCACGATGCCGTAGCCCTCGTCCACATCCGCTCCCACAAAGATATTTTTGATCGTATATGCCGCCAGCGCCGCAGCCAGCAGAAGGCGCCAGATCCGCTTCCCGGACCCCTCGATTTTTTCCCGCTGTTCCATATGGTTCTCCCGTCCTGTTTAGGATACTCCTGTCCTCTTATGATTCTCCTGTCCTGCTTAAAAGCACCCAAATTATAGCATTTCTCTCCGGTTCTTGGCAATAGGGAAACGATTGGGGCGGGCTCCGGTGGGAACAGGCGCTCCAGTGGGAACAGGTACTCCGACGGGAACCGGCACTCTGACGGGCATGGAACTCCGGCGGCGAAAACACAATAAAAGAGGGCATCCCTCCAGTCCTTAAAAAGGACTTTCCGGATACCCTCTTTCACAAAAGCAATCTCTTGTTATACCTCAAAGATCAGGTCGCCGTAGGAAGGCACAGGCCAAACCTTCTTGTCAACCAGCATCTCCAGCTCGTCGATGGGAGTCCGCAGCGCCTCCATGGCCGTAAATACCTCGTCCTTAAAGAAGAAGGCCAGTTCCTTCTGATCCTCCATGGACGCCGCCTTTGCCAGCTTCTCCTCCAGAACCGTCAATGCCTTCTTAGCCTCCGCCAGCTTTGCGGAAACCTCGGACAGGACAGCCGACTGAACGGAAGCGTCCGCTCCGGCCTCCTTCACCGCCAGCACAGTGTCTGCCAGATCCCTGGTGTACTGGATGACAGCGGGGATGTACTGCTTCTTCGCCATATCGATCATGGTCAACGCCTCAATGTTGATCGTCTTGGAGTAGGTCTCGTAGAGGATCTCCTCCCGGGATTCCAGCTCGGCCTTGGTAAAGATGCCGAACCGCTCAAACAGCTTGATCGCCTTGTCGGTGGTCAGCGTGCCGGAAGCCTCCACCATGGACTTGATGTTGGGCAGTCCGCGCCTTGCGGCCTCCTTCACCCACTCGTCGGAATAGCCGTTGCCGTTGAAGATGATCCGCTGATGCTCCGTCAGATATTTTTTGATCAGGTCATGCACCGCAACCTCAAAGTCCTCAGGATCCACCTTTTCCAGCTCATCCGCCGCCTCGCAGAAAGCCTCCGCTACGATGGCATTCAGCGTGGTGTTGGGGCTTGCGATGGAATCGCTGCTCCCCACCATACGGAACTCAAATTTATTTCCGGTAAACGCAAACGGTGAAGTCCGGTTGCGGTCGGTAGCGTCCTTGTCGGTATCGGGCAGGGTGGACACGCCGGTCTGCAGCTTTCCGCCCTGAATGGAATGATCCGCCATTCCGGTCTCTACCAGCTGCTTTACCACATCCTCCAGCTGCTCGCCCAGGAATACGGAGATGATGGCGGGAGGCGCCTCGTTTGCTCCCAGCCGGTGATCGTTTCCTACATCGGAAGCGCTCTGGCGGAGCAGATCCGCGTGCGTGTCAACCGCCTTCAGGATGCAGGCCAGCACCAGCAGAAACTGCACGTTCTCGTTGGGCGTCTCGCCGGGATCCAGCAGATTCACGCCATTGTCCGTAGCCAGAGACCAGTTGTTGTGCTTGCCGGAGCCGTTCACTCCCGCAAAAGGCTTCTCGTGGAGCAGACAAGTCATGCCATGGCGTCCGGCCACCTTTTTCATGGTCTCCATCACCAGCTGGTTGTGATCCACCGCAATATTGGCCGTCTCATAGATGGGAGCCAGCTCATGCTGGGCCGGAGCCACCTCGTTGTGCTGTGTCTTGGCGGTAACGCCCAGCTTCCACAGCTCCACATTCAGGTCCTTCATATAGGAGCCGATCCGCTCACGGATGGTCCCGAAGTAATGATCCTCCAGCTCCTGCCCCTTGGGCGCGGGCGCTCCGAACAGGGTACGTCCGGCGAAGATCAGATCCTTGCGCTGCAGATATTTCTCCCGGTCCACCAGGAAGTACTCCTGCTCCGGCCCGACGCTGGCAACCACCTTGGTGGCTCCCGTATTGCCAAAGAGACGGACGATACGGATCGCCTGTTCGCTGATGGCCTCCATGGAACGCAGCAGAGGAGTCTTTTTGTCCAGCGCCTCCCCCTTGTAGGAGCAGAACGCCGTCGGGATACAGAGGATCACTCCGGTAGCATCCTCCTTTAAGAAGGCGGGAGAGGTGATATCCCACACGGTGTAGCCCCTCGCCTCAAAGGTAGCCCGCAGCCCGCCGGAAGGGAAGGAAGATGCGTCAGGCTCGCCCTTGATCAGCTCCTTGCCGGAAAACTCCATGAGCATCCGGCCCTCCTCGTCGGGATGAGTGACAAAGGAGTCGTGCTTCTCTGCGGTAATTCCGGTCAGAGGCTGGAACCAGTGCGTATAGTGGGTTGCGCCGTTCTCCACAGCCCAATCCTTCATCGCCTTGGCAACCACGTCGGCGGTTCCCTTGGACAGCTCGCCGCCCTGTTCCATTACCCTCTTGACTTCCTTGTACACGTTTCTCGGCAGACGCTCTTTCATTTTGCCGAGGGTGAACACTTTACTGGCAAAGATTTCTTCCACGTTTAACACTTCGCTCATTTTCTTTCTTCCTTTCTTCTCTTCTTTTCCACATACAATCCTACGGCCGGGGACAACCTTATGCTAAAAAAAATGTCCCAAAGTAAACCCGTTACTATTGGAACATCCTCGTCCTAAGATCTATATGTGTAACGCAAGCTGTTATGTATCGCCCCGTTTTTCTTTACGATACCCCTTTTTTTTGAAAAATGCAATACCTAAATTAAATTTTCTCATTTTTGGTAAAAAAGCGGGGGTTTGGGGGAGGTCCACTGTTCACATTGTACAATCGGACGCGCTGTCCGCCCGAACCCGCAGCAGGTCATATACCTCCGCCTGTCCGGACAGTTCTATCCATAACACCTGTTTTGGATGTGGGCAGCTCTCCAACGGCTCGCCCTCCCCGGTGTACATGGCCTTCACCAGGACCTCCGCGTCGCTCCCGTCCGGCTTCATAATCTCGATGGTATCACCCACGGCGAACTTGTTCCGCTGTTCGATGCGCACCCGGCTCCCGTCCACCTCTTCCACGATGCCCAGATACACATATTCGTTGACATAGGTGCTCTCCTCGTAGATCTGCGTGTCCGCGTCCGGTCTGCCAAAGTAGAAGCCCGTGGTATAGCGGCGGTTGGTACACTTGGATACCTCGGCCCGGTACCAGTCCAGGCGCTCCCGGTAAAGCTCCTCAGAAGTCATGCAGTCGTCAATCGCCTGCCGGTATGCCCGCGCGATTACCGCCACATAGAGAGCCGTTTTCATACGCCCCTCCACCTTCAGGCTGTCCACCCCCGCCCGAAGCAGCTCCGGGAGGTGATCGATCATACACAGGTCTTTGGAATTAAACAGAAACGTGCCCCGGTCGTTCTCATAGACGGGCAGATACTCCCCCGGGCGCGTCTCCTCCACCACCGCGTACTTCCAGCGGCAGGGATGGGTACACGCCCCGCGGTTGGCGTCCCGGCCCGTAAAATAATTGCTGAGCAGACATCTGCCGGAGTAGGAGATGCACATGGCTCCGTGCACGAAGCTCTCGATCTCCATTTCCTCCGGAATGTGCTCCCGGATCTCCGCAAGCTCCCCAAGGGACAGCTCCCGGGCAGAGACCACCCGCTTTGCTCCCTGCTCCCACCAGAACCGATAGGTCCTGTAGTTGGTATTGTTGGCCTGTGTGGAAATATGGATCTCCACGCCGGGCCAGACCTGTCTGGCGATGGAAAACATCCCGGGATCCGAGATAATCAGCGCGTCCGCAGTCTCCGGCTCCATATCCCGCAGCTCTTTAAAGTATGCCTCCGCCCCCTCCAGATCCGCATTGTGCGCCAGGATATTGGCCGTGACATACACCCTTGCCCCGCGGGCATGGGCGAAGGCGATCCCCTCCGCCATCTCCGCCGGAGAGAAATTTTTGGCCTTGGCCCTCAGCCCGAATGCCTCTCCGCCGATGTACACCGCATCCGCCCCAAAAATAACAGCCGTTTTTAATACCTCCAGGCTGCTGGCCGGCATCAGCAGCTCCGGCTTCCCTCTCTCTCGCATTTCCATCTCCTCATCTCGTCTTAACACTCAGCGCCACACCGTCTCCCACCGGCAGGATGCAGGTCTCCAGCTGCGGATGATGTTTGAGCTCGTAGAGATACTCCCGCATACGGGCGTGGATCGTCCGGTCCCTCCGCGCGACGGCAAACCGGGACTCCGCCACGTCTCCGTCCTGAAGCACATTGTCCGAGACCAAAAGCCCCCCGTTCGATAACAGCCGTAATATATTGGGCAGAAACCGAAGGTACTGCCCCTTGGCCGCGTCCATAAAAACCAAGTCGTAGGCGCCCTCCAGCTCCTCCAGGATCTCCGCCGCATCCCCCTCCAGAAGCGTGATCCGCTCCTCCTTCCCCGCCCGCTGGAAATTCTCCCGGGCGATGGGGATCCGTTTCTCATATTTCTCGATGGTGGTGATCCGGCAGTCCTCCGGCGCGTACTCGCTCATCAGCAGCGCGGAGAAACCGATGGCGGTCCCCACCTCCAGGATGCTTTTCGGCCTTGCCCAGGCCAGCAGGAATTTTAAAAGGCTCTGTACCGGTCTGCGGATGACAGGGATCCTGGCCTCGCCGGCATACTGTTCAATTTCATCCAGAAAAGGCGTGTTGCCTTTATCCAACAGATCGATAAAGGCAGCCATTCTCTCATCCACTATCATACGCTAGTTCTCCGCGCTTTCCGTTTCATTCGCGCCTTCGGTTTCGTTCGCGCTCCCGCTTTCCTCCGCGCCTTCCGTTTCGTTCGCGCTCCCGCCCTCGTCCGTCTCCTCCTTCTCGGAGGCCATCACGGCAAACATCTCCCCGGCGGTCATGCTGGTGGTCAGCTCATAGGTACCGGGCTTTATCTCCTTCCGATACTCCGAAAAAAGGTACTGCAGGGCAAACAGGCGGGCATCCCGCGAAAGTCCCCGGGCCGCGAAAAGCCTTCCCAGCTCCATCGCGGACTCCTCCCCGGTGATGGTAATGTTGACCGGGTATCCCTCCCCCGGGGAGACCGCTGGCTCCGTGAACACACGGTATCCATAGTCATAGCACATATTTGCTCCGCGGTAGACCGCATAGACCACCGCGATGACAAAGACCACCCGCAGGATGGCGCCGAGCACGGCGCCGGCCAACTTTCCTGAATTCATGCTCCCTTCCTCCTTCCGCCGTTCCCCGAACCGCTTACCGGACGTCCCCTACTCGAAATTAACGGCAGCCGTTATCCGGATATTGATATCCTGGATCATACGGCAGAATGCGAGCTCCGTAGCAAGGAAATCCGATACCAGGGGATTCTCCCGGAAATCCGCGTACTCTCGTTCAAACTCATCCAGCTTGTCAAAAGCGTAGTCGCTTCCGTTCTGAAGCTCATAATTGCGGCGGCGGAACTCGTCGATCCGCTCCTTCAGCCCCGGCTCCTGCTTCACCAGGTTGCGCTGGGCATCATACCGCCTGTAGGTGTCCGAATTCAAGATCGCATCGATCAGCTGCTCCAATGCCTCATCCACGTTGTTCATACTGTCTCTTTTTTCCTTTTGATCGCTCTGTATCTTATCCGCATACCCCTCGCGCTGCCGCCAGGATTTCTGCGTCTTTCCCCCACGGGAATCCTTCCACCTTCTAAAGTCTCTGTCCATTTCAGACCTCCATGATGATCGGCAGGATCATCGGGCGGCGCTTGGTCTTTTTCCACACATAGTCGCTCAGCACGTCCTTTGTGGTGGATTTCAGCTTCCCCCAGTCGGTGATGCCGCGGCCCAGGCAATTCTGCACCGCCTCGTCCACCGTGTGCCGCGCCTCCTCGATCAGCTCGTCCGACTCCCGCACGTACACGAAGCCCCGGGAGACAATGTCGGGACCTGCCACCAGTTCCCCGCTGACCTTGTCCAGGCTCATCACCACGATCATAATGCCGTCCTCCGCCAAGTGCTGCCTGTCCCGAAGAACCACATTTCCCACATCGCCCACGCCAAGGCCATCCACCAGGATCGCACCCACCGGCACCTTCCCGGTGACCCGGGCGCGCTCCTCGCTGACCTCCAGCACATCGCCGGAGGAGAGGATAAAGATATTCTCCTTGTCGATCCCCAGGCTTTCGGCGATCTTGGCCTGTGCCTTCAGGTGCTTGTACTCCCCGTGCACCGGGACCGCATACTTCGGATGGATCAGCGTGTAGAGCAGCTTGATCTCCTCCTGACAGGCGTGTCCGGACACATGGGCGTCCTGGAACACCACATCCGCTCCCTTGCGAAGGAGCTCGTTGATGATCTTGGTCACAGACTTTTCATTTCCCGGTATGGGATGGGACGAGAAGATAACAGTATCTCCCGCGCCGATCGTAATCTTGCGGTGCATACTGTTGGCCATGCGGCTCAGCGCCGCCATGCTCTCGCCCTGGCTCCCGGTGGTGATGATCACCTGCTTTTCATCCGGATAATTCTTGATCTGGTCGATATCGATCAGCGTGTTGTCCGGAATACTGATACATTTCAGATTGCGGGCAGTCTCGATGATATTGACCATGCTGCGCCCTTCCACGCAGACCTTTCTGCCAAACTTATACGCCGTGTTGATGATCTGCTGCACCCGGTCCACGTTGGAGGCGAAGGTCGCCACAAAGATCCGGGTATTTTTATGCTCCTCAAAGAGTGTGTCAAAGGTCCGCCCCACCGTTTTCTCGGAGGGGGTAAAGCCCGGCCTCTCCGCGTTCGTGGAGTCGCACATCAGCGCCAGCACGCCCTTCTTTCCGATCTCCGCAAACCGCTGCAGATCGATGGCGTCTCCAAACACCGGCGTGTAATCCACCTTAAAGTCCCCCGTGTGCACCACGGTGCCGGCCGGGGAATAGATCGCAAGAGCGGCCGCGTCCACGATACTGTGGTTGGTCTTGATAAATTCCACCCGGAACTGCCCCAGGTTGATGGACTGTCCGAACTTCACCACCTTGCGCTTGGTGTTCTTCATCAGGTTATGCTCTTTTAATTTGTTCTCGATGATCCCCATGGTCAGGCGGGTGGCGTAGATCGGCACATTCAGCTCCCGAAGCACGTAAGGGAGCGCGCCGATATGATCCTCATGCCCGTGGGTGATCATAAAGCCCTTTACCTTGTCAAAATTGTCCTTCAGGTAGGTCACATCCGGGATCACCAGATCGATCCCCAGCATGTCGTCCGCCGGGAAAGACAGCCCGCAGTCCACCACAATAATACTGTCCTCATACTCGAAGGCAGTAATATTCAGGCCAATCTGCTCCAGTCCTCCAAGCGGAATGATCTTCAGCCCGGAGCCGTTCATATTCTCTTTTTTCTTCTTCAATCAAATCTCCTCCATTTTCTTATTCCCGCTGCAGTTCCACGTCCTCCAGCAATTTTTCAAACACCTCAGCCACCGCCGACAGCTCCGCGTCGTCCGACACAACCGAAAAGACACCTTCCTCCTCGCCGTCCCCGGAGGTATCCTTCAGGATCAGTGCCTCGCCGTCGCCTTCCTCCCGGTCAGTCACCAGGATATAGTTAAAGCCTCCGATCCTGGTCTGCTCCAGCACGTAAAACTCTATCGGTTCTTCCCCTTCCGGCCGAAATGCAATCTTTTCCAATCTGCTCATTCTGTGTGTTCCTTCTGCTC
>CANPWJ010000009.1 GCA_947584035.1 uncultured Acetatifactor sp.
TGCACAAGCTGGTGGAGATCCTGCACCGTCTGGCAGACGGGGGCAATACGGTGGTCGTCATTGAGCATAACCTGGACGTGATCAAGACGGCGGACTATATCATCGATATGGGGCCGGAGGGCGGCGACGGGGGCGGCACAGTGATCGCCCGGGGGACGCCCGAGGAGGTGGCGAAGAACCGGAAGTCCTATACCGGCGTCTACATTCAGAAAATGCTGGCCCGGGCGAAGGCTCTGAAAAAAAACACGGAGGATCTGCCCTGAAAAAGAGGGGATATCCCTAAAGTTTTATAAAAATCTGCCGATAACTTCTTTACAGACGGGTCTGGTCAGGCTGCCCGGAAGCGGGGAAGAGACGGCGGCCGCAGGGCAGGAACGGATGTCGGAGAACGATAAAAGCACGGATGCAGAGTATGAGACGGAGGGAACCGTTTTCTTCTCTGCATTCTTTTTTCCCGTCAGAATAAAAAATAATCCTAAAAAATTCTATATCCCTCTATGAAAATGGAAAATTTTCAGGTATAATACATTATGTATGACTAAAAAGTTCCGGCAGGTCAAAAATAATGAAAAGTCCAGACAGTGGAAGATAGATACCATAGAAAGGGGTATGGAAGTATGCAGTGTACAGATATCGGAATTGATTTGGGAACCGCCAGTATACTTGTTTACATCAGAGGGAGAGGCGTTGTGTTGAAGGAGCCCTCCGTCGTAGCGTTTGATAGAGACACACAGAAGATCAAGGCCATTGGCGAGGATGCCCGCCTGATGCTGGGAAGGACGCCCGGCAACATTACGGCGGTGCGGCCGCTGCGCCAGGGGGTAATCTCCGATTACCGTGTGACGGAAAAAATGATGAAATATTTCATCCAGAAGGCGTTGGGGAAGAGGACGTTCCGCAAGCCCCGCATCGCGGTCTGCGTGCCCAGCGGGGTCACGGAGGTGGAGAAGAAGGCGGTGGAGGACGCTACCTACCAGGCAGGGGCCCGGGAGGTATCCATCATTGAGGAGCCCATCGCGGCTGCCATCGGAGCCGGGATCGACATCTCCAAGCCCTGCGGAAATATGATCGTTGATATCGGCGGCGGCACTTCCGATATCGCCGTGATCTCCCTGGGAGGCACGGTGGTCAGCGCCTCCATCAAGATCGCCGGCGATGATTTTGACGAAGCCATCGTCCGCTACATGCGCAAGAAACATAATCTTCTGATCGGTGAGAGGACCGCGGAGGATCTGAAGATCAAGATTGGTTCCGCCTATAAGAGGGCGGAGGTGGATTACATGGATGTCAGGGGCCGCAACCTGGTGACCGGCCTTCCCAAGACCGTGAAGGTGTCCTCCGAGGAGACGGAGGAGGCGCTGAAGGAGACGACCGCGCAGATCGTGGAGACCATCCACAGCGTGCTGGAAAAGACGCCTCCCGAGCTGGCGGCGGACATCGCGGACCGGGGCATCGTGCTGACCGGGGGCGGAAGCCTTCTGCGAGGCCTGGAGGATCTGATCTCCGCTAAGACCGGCATCAACACGATGACGGCGGAGGACCCCATGACGGCAGTGGCCATCGGCACCGGGAAGTATGTGGAGTTTATCGCGGGCTACCGGGATTGAGTGAGAGATAAAGGAGCAGACAGATGATCAAGGGATTGTACACCGCTTATACGGGGATGCTGAACGAACAGCACCGGATGGACGTTATGACCAATAACCTGGCGAACGTGACCACTACGGGTTTTAAGAAGGAGGGGACCACCAGCCAGGCCTTCAGCGATATTCTGGCCTACCGGATCAAGGATAATTCCGTGGGGCTGCAGCTGGCCAATCGCATCGGCGTCAACAATCCCGGCGTGAAGATCGGGGAGGATTACGTCGATTACACGGAAGGCTCCTTCCGCATCACGGACAATACCTACGATCTGGCGCTTGCCGGAGACGGCTTCTTCGCCATCGAGTTTACCAACAAGGCGGGGGAGACCAGCACCAAGTATACCCGGGCGGGACATTTCACGCTGAACCGGGAGGGCTATCTGGTGACGGAGGAGGGCGATTACGTGCTGGATACCCGGAACAACCGGATCCGGATCGATACGCTTCAGGAAACCGCCATCGAGAGAGACGGGAGCATTATACAGGACGGACGTACCGTGGCGCAGATCGGCGTGTTTGATTTCGCGGATTACAATTATCTGGACCGCTACGGAGAGACCTATTTTGAGCCGCTTCCGGGCGCGGAGCCGGCTCCCGCGGACGCGGAAATCTATTCCGGCTATCTGGAGATGTCGAATGTCTCCAGCGTGCAGGAGATGGTGAATCTGATCGCGATCACCAGACAGTATGAGAGCAACCAGAAGGTGATCCAGACCCTGGACACTACCCTGGAGCAGGCGGTGCAGCTGGGCCGGATCGGATAAAGCGATTTTGATGAGACAGAGGAAAAGACAGTAAGAAAGGGAGAACCCGGGGAAGCGGTTCTCGGAAAGAAGGTTACGATATGGTAAGAAGCTTGTGGACGGCGGCGACCGGTATGATCGCGCAGCAGCTGAATCTGGACACGATCGCCAACAACCTTTCCAATGTGAATACGCTGGGCTACAAGACCCAGGTCAATGAGTTCAAGAGCCTGTTGTATCAGTCCATCCAGACCCGGACGACTTCCGCGAACGGTGAAAACCGGCCCAGCGGCGCCCAGGTGGGTTTGGGTGTGCGCAACTCGGCGATCACCTCGGAGTTCCGGGAGGGCAACCTGTATGAGTCCTCCAGCAATACGGCGTTTGCCATTGACGGCAAGGGCTTTTTCGCCGTGCGGGCAGCGGACGGGAATACTTACTATACACGGAACGGCAACTTCAATTTTACGCTTGCGGCTGACGGCGGAAATATGCTTGCGACGGCCGAGGGCTATCCGGTATTGTCCTCCACGGGACAGCCTATTATCCTGCCGGGGGATTATACGGTCAGCAATATTGTGGTGACGGCCGACGGGTCTTTGGCCTATCCGGATGAGACCGGCAATCCCCAGCCGCTGGGGATCACCATCGGGGTGTATCAGTTCAATAATCCCAATGGCCTGGAGAAAATGGGAGACAATCTTTTCCAGCAGACAGCGGCCAGCGGCCAGCCTCTGAATGAAGCGACCAACGCTAATCTGCAGAGGAGCGATATCATTCAGAACTACCTGGAGGGTTCCAACGTCCAGGTTGCGGATGAGATGGTCAATATGATCGTGACGCAGCGCGCCTATGAGCTGAACTCCAAGGCGATCATCGCGTCCGATGAGATGCTTCAGCAGGCGAACAATCTGAGAAGATAGCGGAGGATAAGAGATGGATATCGGCAATATTGGCTCTGTTTATACGGATCTGTATGCGCAGCAGGCGGCGGATCAGAGCGCTTCCAGGCTGGAAGCGCAGCTCCAGGGAGATCACACCGACGCGTCCGACGACGAGCTGATGGATGTCTGCAAACAGTTTGAGGCATATTTCCTGGAACAGATCTTCAAGGGCATGATGAAAACCGTGCCGGAGTCGGAGAGCGCCTCTCAGGCGAACAGCACGCTGATGGATTATTACAAGGATGAGATGGTTCGGGAGATGGCGGCTCAGTCCACGGAGCAGAAAAGTCTGGGACTGGCGCAGATGCTCTATGAACAGATGCGGCGCAACTGCGGACTGGATCCCAACTGTATTACACCGCAGGAGCTTGCGGCCCGCAGGGCGGCACAGCAGTCTGGAGCGGTACAGCCGGCACAGGATGCCGGGAACTGACGGGACGGGGCATCCTGTTAAACATGCGAATAGGTTCTCCTCTTTTGGGCAGAGTGGCGACAGCAGCACACCGTTTTTTCGAGAACGGTGTGTCCGCCATACCTGAAGGAGGAGCTTTTTGTTGGCGGGTCGATGACCGTGATCGGGGCGGGAGGCAGGACAGAGGCGAGAGATGACCGTGATCGAAGCGGGAGGCAGGACAAAGGCGAGAGATGACCGTGATCAAAGCGGGAGGCAGGACAGAGGCAAAGGATGAGGGTGGCGGTGCAGGGATGGAAACGATCAGCGGATATGTGGATCACATTGTATTTCAAAACAGAGAGAACGGTTACACGGTTCTGGAATTGATCGTGGACGGGGAAGAGGTCACCTGTGTCGGTATGTGCCGGGGCCTGAGCCAGGGGGAAACCATCTCGGCCAGCGGGGCTTATATGGAGCACCCTGTGTACGGGAGCCAGTTTCGGATCAGCGGTTACGAGGTGGTGGCCCCCAAGGACCGGGTCAGCATGGAGCGGTACCTGGGATCCGGAGCGGTCCGCGGCGTCGGGCCGGCGTTGGCGGCCCGCATCGTCAAAAAGTTCGGCGACGACACCTTCCGCATCATCGAGGAGGAGCCGGAGCGCCTGGTGGAGGTCAAGGGCATCAGCGAGCGCAAGGCGCAGGAGATCGCCGTGCAGGTGGAGGAGAAACGGGATCTCAGAGATGCCATGGTGTATCTGCAGCAGTTCGGGATCTCCAACACGCTTGCGGTGAAGATCTATGACGCTTATGGGGGAGAGCTCTACGGGATTATGAGGGAAAATCCTTACCGGCTGGCGGAGGATATCAGCGGTGTGGGCTTTCGGACCGCGGATGAGATCGCGGCGAAGGCGGGCATCCGCGCCGACTCCGATTACCGGATCCGGAGCGGGCTTCTGTACACGCTGCTGCAGGCGGTGACGGAGGGACATTGTTATCTGCCGATGGAGCTTCTGCTGGACCGGGCACAGCTTCTGCTGCATGTGGAGAAGGAGAACATCCGTCCCCAGGTGGACGATCTGATGATGGATAAGAAGCTGGTGGTCAAAGGGGAAAAGGTCTTTGCGGCGGCTTACTATTATGCGGAGCTGAACTGCGCGCGGATGCTGCATCGGCTCAACATCTCCATGTTGGAAGCGGAGGCCCTGCCCTCGCAGGAGCGCGCCATTCGGAGAAAGCTGGAAGCTTTGGCGGAGAGCCTCCGCATGGAGCTTGACGAGCTGCAGCTGGAGGCGGCCATGGAATGTATCCGAAACGGTCTGTTCCTGCTTACGGGCGGCCCCGGGACCGGCAAGACGACCACCATCAATCTGATCATCCGCTATTTTGAGGCTGAGGGGATGGATATCTTTCTGGCGGCGCCTACCGGGCGGGCGGCCAAGCGCATGACGGAGGCCACCGGATTCGAGGCCCGGACGATCCACCGGCTGCTGGAACTGAACAGCGCGCTGTCCGACGAGGACTCCCGGCGGGTAAATTTTGAGCGGAACGAGGAGAACCCGCTGGAGGCGGACGTGATCATCATCGATGAGATGTCCATGGTGGACATCCAGCTTTTTCAGGCGCTTCTGAAGGCGGTCCTCCCCGGGACCAGACTGATCCTGGTGGGGGATGTCAACCAGCTCCCCAGCGTGGGGGCCGGCCAGGTGCTCCGGGATCTGATCGACAGCGGGTGCTTCCCGATGACAGTCCTGCGGAAGATCTTCCGCCAGGCAGAAGAAAGTGACATCGTTGTCAATGCACACCGCATCAACCGCGGAGAGGCCATCCGGCTGGATAATCGCTCCAAGGATTTTTTCTTTTTGGAAAGAAATGACGTTAATGTCATATACAAGCATATGATCCAGCTCATCCGGGAAAAGCTGCCGCCCTATGTAAAGGCAGGGCCCTATGACATCCAGGTGCTGACGCCCATGCGCAAGGGCCCCCTGGGCTGCGAGACCCTGAACGGTATCCTGCAGCGGTATCTGAATCCGCCGGAGCCGGGGAAAAGGGAGTGCGCCTACAGGGATTTGGTCTACCGCGAGGGCGACAAGGTCATGCAGGTAAAGAATAATTATCAGCTGGAGTGGGAGGTGGTCAGCCGGTACGGGATCCCCGTGGACAAGGGGACAGGGGTATTCAACGGGGACATGGGCCGAATCCTGGAGATCAACGAGGCGGCGTCCCAGCTGGTCGTGGAGTACGACGAGATGCGCCGGGTGACCTATCCCTTCGCGATGCTGGAGGAGCTGGAGCTGTCCTACGCGGTCACGATCCACAAGGCCCAGGGGAGCGAGTATCCGGCGGTGATCCTGCCGCTTCTGGGAGGGCCGCGGATGCTGTTCAACCGGAATCTTCTGTACACGGGAATCACCCGGGCCCGCAGCTGTGTCACGATTTTGGGCAGCCGTGACACGGTCAGGGACATGATCGACAATGTCAGTGAGAACCGGCGTTTTACGGCGCTGGAACAACGGATCAGGGAGCTGGGAGCCTCGGAGGAGGGCGGAAAGGCAGATCTGTGAACAATGTCAGAGCGTTGGCAAGGAAGCTATGGCAGACGGCGCAGCAGCTGTTGCTGCAGCTATTGTTTCCCCGCCGCTGTCCCGTGTGCGACGGGATCGTCCGTCCCTTTGGGGCGAAGATATGCCCGGAGTGCCGGAAAAAATGGAGACCGGTGTCCGAGCCGTGGTGTATGAAGTGCGGCAAAAAGCTTCGGGCGCGGCAGGAGCTCTGCGCGGACTGCAGGAGCAGGACGCATGTCTTTGAGCGGGGAAGGGCACTCTATGAGTATAGGGACGTTGCCCCCGCCATCTATCGGATGAAATATGGGGGCAGACGGGAGTACGCGGAGTTTTTTGGGGAGGAGGCGGCCCGGCGTCTGGCGGATTTCGTCCGGCAGGTGCAGCCGGACGTGCTGGTACCCATCCCGCTGCACCGGAAGCGGATGCGGAAGAGAGGATATAACCAGGCGGCGCTGATCGCCAAGGCCATGGGAAAGGCCCTGGGGGTGCCTGTCCGCGAGAAAATGCTGCTGCGGATCAAAAATACCGCCCCGCTGAAAGCACAAAATCCGGAAGAACGCCAAAATAATTTGAAAAAAGCTTTTATTATCGATCAAAATGATGTAAAATTAAAGACGATCCTACTGGTGGATGACATCTATACTACGGGCAGCACCATGGACGAGGCGGCCAGGGTATGCAGGGCGGCCGGAGCGGCCCATGTGTATTTTGTCACCGTCGCCTGTGGCGTAAGTAGCTGAAAAAAGCGTATGATGCGTGCGGTCACGCGGAAATGAGGTAAGGTATGAATATTAAGAATTGCAGATCCTGTGGGAAGATTTTTAACTATGTATCCGGCCCTTTTACGTGTCCTGCGTGCAGGGAAAAGACGGAACAGAAGTTCCAGGAGGTGAAGGGGTACATCCAGGACCACCGCGGCGCCAGTATCCAGGAGGTGGCGGAGGCCTGTGATGTGGACGCGAACCAGATCAGACAGTGGCTGCGGGAGGATCGCCTGGAGGTGACGGAGGATTCCCCGATCCAGCTGACGTGCGAGGGCTGCGGCGCGTTTATCCGGTCCGGCCGGTACTGTGAGAAGTGCAAGAGCGGCGCGGCTTCCGGTTTTCAGGATGTGCTCAATGCGAACCGAAAGACCCAGCAGAAGGTGGAGAGCGAACCGAAGGATAAGAGCGGCCCGAAGATGCGGTATCTGTAGGAGGTGGCACCATGCTGAATGAGGAGCGGATCCTGCTGATGACCAAGATGGCCTCCTATGAGTCGGGCGAGGGGAAAAAGAACATGCGGATCGGCAAATATTTCCGCAGCGATTACATCGCGATACAGGTGCTGAAGTCCGTGGTCTGTGCCACGATTTCCTTTGGCCTTGTGTTTGCGTTGTTTATCGTCTATGATTTTGAAAAATTCATGCAGGATCTCTACGCCATGGATCTGATCGCCTTTGCCAGAAAGGTATTGATCTATTATATCGTGACGGTCGTGGTGTACGGTGCCGCGTGCTACGGCATCTGTTCCTACCGCTATTCCAAAGCAAAAAAAAGCCTGAAATGCTACTATCAGAACTTAAAAAAGCTCCATTCCCTTTACAGTGAGCAGTAGCCGCCGGGCTTGTTTCGGAGGAAAGAATGACAGTTTTGCTGGAACTTAGAGAAAAACTCAAAATGGTATACGGCCGGTATGAGGCCTTTATACTGCCTATCGTCAAGTTTTTGCTGGCGCTTCTGGTGCTCCTTACCATCAATGGCCGGATGGGGTACATGAAGCTTCTGGACAGCCATCTGGAGATCACGCTGATCGCCGCCCTGACCTGCTCCTTCCTGCCCACCGGCGGCATCATTTTTTTCGCGGCGGTGTTCAGTCTGCTGCATATGTACGCCTTATCGCTGGAGGTGGCGCTGGTAGGCTTTTTCTTGTACCTGGTGATGTTTCTTCTGTTTTTCCGCTTCGCGCCCGGCGATTCCCTGGTGGTGGTGCTGACGCCGCTTTTGTGCGCCCTCAGGCTTCCCTATGTGGTGCCGGTGGCGATGGGGCTTTTGGGGACGCCGGCGTCCGCGGTTACCGTGGGCTGCGGCGTGGTAGTTTATTTCCTGCTGCAGGTGGTTGTGGGAAACGCCACCACGATTGGCACGCTGGGTGACGAGGAGGCCACCGCGAAGCTGCGCCTGATCGTGGACGGTCTGATGAAAAACCGTGAGATGATGGTGATGGTGGCGGCCTTTGCCGTCACGGTGATCGTGGTCTACCTGATCCGCAGGATGTCCGTGGATTATGCCTGGACGATCGCCATGATCGCCGGCGTGATGACGGATCTGGTCATTTTGCTGGTGGGGGATCTTTTGTACGACACTCATATGTCGGTGGGCTGGGCGATCCTGGGGGCTGTGCTGACGCTGATCTGTGCCAAGGTGATCGAATTTTTCCGTTTTTGTGTGGACTACAGCCGGACAGAGAAGGTGCAGTTTGAAGATGACGAATATTATTACTATGTGAAGGCGGTGCCGAAGATGAGCGTTTCGGCGCCCACCAAGACGGTGAAAAAGATCAATTCCCAGAGAAAGATCGGGAACACGGGGAGGATCTCCGGTGTCCCCGGAGCCGCGGGGAGTGCTGGAGGGACGAGGAACGCTGCCGGAGGGGCCAGAGGCGCCGCGGATCGAAGCTACGGATCCCGCGAGAGGGAGTACGGCGCGGAACGGGTTCCCGGCACAGGGAGAACCTCCGGCGCGTCGGGAAGAAGCGGCGGTGTCTCGGGAGCCGTGGGCAGTGCTGGAGGGACGAGAAACGCCGCCGGAGGGGCCAGAGGCGCCGCAGATCGAAGCTACGGATCCCGCGAGAGGGACTACGGCGGGAGCCGGGGAAGCCGCTATGGCGGCAGGAATGTTACGGCGAGCAGCCGGCCCGATGACTCGGAAGATGACTATGAGGAGCTGTTTTAGACAAAGTTGGGAAGCAGGGTTTGAAGCGGAATGCAGTGGTTGAGGGACAGAGCGGCCTACTATCTGAATAATCTGGGCGCGTACCGGACGATGTTGGATTTCAGCGATGTGGTGGAGATCCTGATCATCGCCCTGTTGCTGTATTACATTTTGATCTGGATGAAAAACACCCGCGCGTGGGCGCTTTTAAAGGGGCTTATCGTTATCGCTGTCTTTCTGATCCTCGCCTATTTCTTTGACATGACCACGATCCTCTGGCTGGCCCGGAATGTCCTGAGCTTTGCGGTCATCGCCCTGATCGTGGTGATCCAGCCGGAGCTGCGGAAGGCTCTGGAGGAGCTGGGCAAAAAGAATCTGCTGGCGTCGGTGATCCCGTTTGACACGGGGCACCGGGAGGAGGAAATTTTTTCGGAAAAGACCATCGGTGAGATCACCAAGGCCTGCGTGGAGATGGGGAAAGCCCGGACCGGTGCGCTGATCGTGATCGAACAGCAGGAGACGCTGCGGGACTACGAGCGGACCGGCATCATGGTGGACGGTATCGTCACCAGCCAGCTGCTGATCAATATTTTTGAGCACAACACGCCGCTGCATGACGGCGCTGTCATCATCCGGGGAAACCGTATCGTATCGGCCACCTGCTACCTGCCGCTCTCCGACAATCTGGGCCTGAGCAAGGAGCTGGGCACCCGGCACCGCGCGGGCGTGGGGATCTCGGAGGTGACGGATTCCCTGACCGTGATCGTGTCGGAGGAGACGGGAAGGATCAGTGTGGCATATGAGGGCATTTTGGACCGCAATCTGAACGCGGAGCAGCTCCGGCAGCGTATGCAGGAGATCCTGAACGGCATGGGGGAGGAGACCGGGAAAGAAAAGCGCATCTGGAGGGGAAGGAGTCGGCTTAAGAAATGAAACGGAAATTATTTCATAACTGGGGATTGAAACTGGCTTCTCTGGTGCTGGCTTTTATCCTGTGGTTTCTGGTCGTGATCGTGATCGATTCCCCGCAGACAAAGACGTTCCGCAACGTGCAGGTGGAGCTGGTCAACACCGAGCTGTTTGAACAGGAGGACAAAGTGTTTGAGGTGCTTGACGGCACCAATTATGTCAATGTCAGCGTAGTGGCACCCAGCAGCGTGGTCGCTCAGATCAATGAGAGCGATATCGTGGTGTGGGCGGATGTGAACCGATTGACGGACATCAGCACCATTCCCATTGAGGTGGATGTGAGCAATTCCAATGTGATCTCCGCTACCAGCAGCCGCGAGGTGGTGCGGCTGAGCGTGGAGGACCGGATCCGGAAGTACGTGCCGCTCTCCTACAGCACGGAGGGCGATGTGGCAAACGGTTATATGATCGGGAATGTGAGCCTGGATCAGAATATGATCGAGATCTCCGGGCCGAAATCCGCGGTGGAGAACGTCGCCTACGCCCGGGTGAATGTAAATGTGTCCAATGCGGCCAACAGCCTGTCGGCCAATATGGAGACGCACCTGTACGACAAGGAATGGAATGAGATCACTTCGGAGACGATCAGCAAGCAGTCCAATTATGTGCGCGTCACCGTGGAGGTATTGGCGACCAAATCCGTGCCTGTTTACGCGGATTATTCCGGGGTTCCCGCGGATGGGTATCTGGTGGCCGGAGAGGTGGAGACCACTCCCAGTATGGTGAAGATCGCGGGCTCTGTGAATGCGCTGGCCGGCGTGAATGAGATCCGGATACCGGAGGAGCGGATCGATATTTCCGACGCGGAGGCGGATGTGGTCAGCACGGTGGATATCCGGGAGTATCTGCCGGATAATGTCCGGCTGGCGGACGGCGGATCCGACGGGGAGGTTTCCGTTCTGGTTCCGGTGCAGGAGGAGGCGGAACGGCACCTGGAGATTGCCGCGGAAGCCCTGCGCATCGTCAATGTGCCGGATGGCTTCACCGCGGAGCTGGAGGAGGATATGCCGTCTTACGCCGTGACATTGGTGGGCCAGGAGGAACAGCTGAACGGGCTGGACGCAGCCCGGCTTACCGGAACGGTGGACGTAAAGGCCTGGATGGAAGAGCAGGAGATGGCGGAATTGTCCGCAAACAGTTACTATATTCCGGTGGATCTGCAGCTGGAGGAGGGGATATCCTTGCGGGCCCCTGTGAATGTGCGGGTGACGTTCCGGCGGCTGAGCAGCCAGGCGGAGTAGAGGAGCGGAAATGGCAAAAAATAATCAGCGTTTTACGCAAATTCCCTTGTGATTGCGCCGTAATCATGCTATGATAAGAGAGAGAAGGGGCAGGGATTACGGACCGCAAGGTGGGTTAGAGAAAATTGGAGGGTAGACTTATGGTAAGTCAGAAGGTAGTGATCAAGAATCCGACCGGATTACACTTGAGGCCGGCGGGTATCTTGTGCAAGGAAGCCATGCAGTTTAAGTCATTGATCACGTTTACGTTTCGTGACAGTACGGCGAATGCGAAAAGTGTGTTGAGCGTGCTTGGGGCATGTGTGAAATGCGGTGATGAGATTGAGTTTGTGTGTGAAGGGGAAGACGAGGAGGAAGCGCTGAAAACATTGGTGGAAGCGGTGGAAAACGGTCTTGGCGAGTAAAAAGCGGCTCATCCAAAGGATGGGCTGTTTTTCATTATATGGCAGGAAAGGAAAGAAAAGCTATGTTGAATTACAGTCGGTATCGCAGGAATCCGGTGGTGGATTATCCGGAGAGAGAATGGCCCAACAAGGAGATCGAAAAAGCGCCGGTCTGGTGCAGCGTAGATCTGCGGGACGGCAATCAGGCGCTGATCGATCCCATGATCGTGGAGGAAAAGGTGGAGATGTTCCAGTATTTGATCAAGCTGGGATTTAAGGAGATCGAGATCGGATTTCCGGCGGCCAGCCAGATCGAATTTGATTTCCTGCGGCAGCTGGTGGAGCGCAAGATGATCCCGGACGACGTGATCGTCCAGGTGCTCACACAGTGCCGGGAGGAGCTGATCGACCGCACCTTTGAGTCCATTGAGGGGTGCAGACAGGCCATTGTACATATTTACAATTCCACGTCCACTCTGCAGCGGGATGTGGTGTTTGGCATGGATCGGGATCAGATCACCCAGATCGCGGTGAAGGGGACCGAGATGGTGAAGGAACGCGCCGCCAAATTTCCCGGGAAGATCATTCTGGAGTATTCGCCGGAGAGCTTTACCGGCACGGAGCTGGATTATGCGCTGGAGATCTGCAACGCGGTGACGGCAGCCTGGGGGCCGTCGCCGGAGAACCCCATGATCCTGAACCTTCCCTCCACCGTGGAGATGAATACGCCCAATGTGTACGCGGATCAGATCGAGTGGATGAACCGGCACCTGGCTAACCGGGAGAGCATTGTCCTGAGCGTGCATCCCCACAATGACCGGGGCACCGGGGTGGCCAGCGCGGAGCTTGCCCTGCTGGCGGGGGCGGACCGGGTGGAGGGGACGCTCTTTGGGAACGGGGAGAGGACCGGCAACGTGGACATCCTGAATATCGCTTACAATATGTTCTCCCAGGGCATCGATCCGAAGCTGAATATTGAGCATGTCAACGAGATCATAGAGATCTATGAGCGCTGCTGCAAGCTGCCCATCCATCCCAGACATCCTTATGCGGGCAAGCTGGTATTTACGGCGTTCTCCGGCTCGCATCAGGATGCGATCAACAAGGGCGTAAAGGCGATGAAGGAACGGAACAGCCAGATTTGGCAGGTTCCGTATCTGCCCATCGATCCCGCCGACATCGGCCGGGAATATGAGCCGATCGTGCGCATCAACTCCCAGTCCGGCAAGGGCGGCGTGGCGTTTATCATGGATACGTATTTTGGATTTAAGCTGCCCAAGGCGATGCACAAGGAATTTGCCAACGTGATCCAGGCGATTTCCGAGCGGCAGGGAGAGGTCTCGCCGGATCAGATCATGGAGAGCTTCCGGGCGGAATACCTGGACCGCAAGGAGCCCATCCACTTCCGGCAGCTGCATATGGACGATCTGAGCGGGTCGGTCAAGAGTGAATTTGACACCAGGGTTACCGTGATCTATACGGACCATGGAGTGGAGAAGCAGTTTGAAGCGGTGGGGAACGGGCCCATCGACGCGGTGCAGAGAGGGCTGTCCGAGGCGCTTGGGATTTCGATCAAGATACTGGACTATGAGGAGCACGCCCTGCAGAGCGGCGCGAACTCGCAGGCTGCCGCATATATCCATCTGTTGGACCGGGAGACCGGCCATGTGACCTATGGGGTGGGAGTCAGCTCCAGTATTACCCGCGCTTCCGTCCGGGCAATCTTTTCCGCGGTGAACCGGCTGGGGCTCACCGGAAGGTAAAGGAGTCCTCCTCGTTTACCACGCAGATCATTGTTTTGCCGGTATTTAAAAGGATTTCGTTTCCGTCGTCATCGTAGTATCGGGTGGCGCCGTAATCGGAATCCTTTTCCCATGTGACGTGGATCCCTTTTCCGTTGGTAAAGTACCAGCCGTCCTTGCCGGTATCGTGGCACTGGAACACCAGGTAGCCCTCTTTCAGCCCCAGATCCTCACTCTTGATCTCTTGCACCAGGACATTCTTGAAGGCGAGCTGTGTGCCCGTATGGTCGGTGTGCGGCCCGTCCGTATCGCCGATCAGGTGCTGGGAGCGGTAGTAGAGCCCGTCCTCCTCATGGAACGTAAAGTAGCACCGGGTCATGGGATAGCAGCCGGACAGGTCGATGTAGGAGGCCGGAAGGGCATCCTCGCCGTACTGGGACAGCGTGTTGGGCTCCGCCTTGGAGGCAAACTGAAAGTGCTGTTCGGGGGCAAGGCCGCGGTAAGTGAGACGGTACCCCTTCTTTTGGATCGTTTTGAGCAGGTTTTCCCCGGTAGTATAGATGTTGTGCGGCGCTGTCCGGTCCGCGGTGCGGTAGAAAGCGGCGCTGTCCGGGGAGGTCATACCGTTGACGGTCTCCGTGTCAGGCTCCGCCAGCAGCGGATCCACAAAATAGGGCCCGCCATAGTGTACGAGAAAGGCGTCCCATTCAAAGGCCCAGTAGGCGTAATAGGAGCGCAGACTCCGCACATTGCCGAGCTGGCCGAGATCCTCCCAGTTCTCATAGAGCGCCATCAGGCGGGTCATGCGGCCCTCCACATTCGCCTCGTAGAGCACGGAAGCGGCGGCGAGGTTGTACTGCGGGATGGCGTCCTTCTCGTTGGGGATCATCACGGCGATCGGGCGCGTGTCCGCTGTGGATGCGTCCACCCACTCGTTGGTAAGGCGGCTCCGCACCATTCCCTCTCTGGGTGGGACGGAATCATCCTCTGTAACGATCGTGATGGAATCTTCCGGATCCGGCGTGGCGGGAAGAGGCTCCTCCGTCTCCGGCAGAATAGGGCCTTCCTGGCCCGCGTCCTGTGTCCCACAGGCGGTCAGAAGCGCCAGAGCGGTGATGAGAACCAGCCCTGTCAAATATTTTTTCATGGTATGCCTCCATGGGTGCTGTAGTAGATAAGAAAATTGTATCATAAAAAGGGGAAGAAGTCACCAGAGGGAGCGGGAATTTAGGCAATCTTAAGAATTTGTCCGGCGAAGGGCTTTCCAGCGGGAAGATCGGTGTCACAAACGGCGGAAAATGCCTGGAATCAGTTGTATCTTGCGATTTCAGGGAGGGTATAGTATACTTAGGATAAACAGCGCGAAGGCGGGAGGAGCATATGAGTCTGTTGAGTGTGATTGTCCCCTGTTACAATGAGGAGGAGAATGTGGCTCCGTTTTATCAGGAGCTTATGAAAAACGCTTCTTTTTTTCAGGGAAAAGGGGTGGAGCTGGAGGTATGGTATATTGACGACGGATCCGGCGATGGGACGGCTGCGGAGGTAAAGAAGCTCCGAAAGAAGGATGAACGGGTCCATCTGGTGTCTTTCTCCCGCAATTTCGGCAAGGAGGCGGCCATGTACGCGGGGCTGGAGAAGGCCAGAGGCGACTGCGTGGTGATGATGGATGTGGATCTCCAGGATCCGCCATCCCTCCTGCCCCAGATGTATACCTACCTGGAGGAGGGGTATGACTCGGTGGCTACCAGAAGAGTCAACCGCAAGGGGGAGCCGCCTGTACGCAGCTTTTTTGCGAGATGCTTTTACCGCCTGATGAAGAAGATCTCCCAGACGGAGATGATGGACGGAGCCAGGGACTATCGTCTGATGAGCCGGCAGATGGTGGATGCCATTCTCTCCATGAAGGAGTATAACCGGTTTACGAAGGGGATCTTCGGATGGGTCGGTTTTCGGACAAAATGGCTCGAGTTTGAGAATGTGGAGAGAACGCGGGGAGAAACCAAGTGGAGCTTCTGGAAGCTGCTGATGTATTCCTTTGACGGGATTATGGCGTTCTCCACCGCTCCGCTGATGATCGCCTCCCTGATGGGCGTGATCTTTTGCCTGATTGCCTTTTTGATGATCCTGTTTATCATTGTGAGGAAGCTGATCTTTGGAGATCCTGTGTCCGGCTGGCCGTCCCTGGTATGTATCATTCTGATGACCAGCGGCGTACAGTTTTTCTGCACCGGGATCCTGGGACAGTATCTGGCCAAAACCTATATGGAGGTAAAGCGCCGCCCGATCTATCTGGTGAAGGAGGAGATGTGACCGGAAGCCCGTTTTATATAACAGGTGATTTCTTTACGATATCTTGACGTTACAGAAGGAAGCACATATGATAAAATAATGCTGTCACAAAAGAAATAACATGTGGTTGCTTCAAGACAGGAAGGGGAAGATTATGGATATCGCAATGGTAAAGGACTGTGAACTGGAAAGGTATATTACGGGGATCATGCTGGATATTGGGGTGCCGGCGCATCTGAAAGGGTATCACTATCTGCGGGAGGCCATTCTGCTGACCGGCAGGGATATGGAAGTGGTGAGCAGTGTGACAAAGCTGTTGTATCCCACGATCGCCAGGCATTTTAAGACCACCAATCAGAAAGTGGAACGGGCTATCCGCAACGCGATCGAGGTGTCCTGGGTGCGTGGGAACGTAAATACGTTTGAGGAGATGTTTGGATATTCAGCCGCATCCGGCAAGACGAGGCCCACCAACAGTGAGTACATAGCCCGGATCGCCGACAAGGTGAGGCTGGATTACAAAGCGATGTAAGTACGGAGAGGACTATGATTTTTTTCTTGTGTCTTTGCATGGTGTTGCTCCCGCTCCTGCTGGGGCGGGGAGCGCTGTGTCTGCTGTACCGGAAAAGGCCGGTGCGGGGGACGCTGCTGTCGGACGGTGTTCTGACGGGATATCTGATCGTGGTAGGGCTGGCCGGGGCGGCGCATATGGGGGCCGTCTTGCTCGGGCAGTCTTTTTCGGATAACGTGAGATGGTTTCTGGGGATGCTGGGAGTGTGCGCTGCGGCGGCTGCAGCCGTCCTTTTGTGGGACAGGCGCCGGGAGCGCTCCGCTCCCCGACAGCAGGACTTTCGCGGCGGGCCTCCGATCAATGCCAAAGAACGGGCGTTATTTTTTGCCTTTCTGGTGCTGTCCCTGCTGCAGCTCATGCGGATCGTGCTCGGAGGAGAGCGCTATCTGGAGGGGGATATGACCGTTGAGGCGGTGAACAGCTTTTTGATAACGGACGATATTTATAAGATCAACCCGCTGACAGGAGAATGGTACCAGGCGGGGATGCCGCTGCGCCTGAAGCTTTTATGTCTGCCGACTTTGTACGGAGATCTCTGCCGTCTGTCCGGTCTCGAGCCGGAGCAGGTGGTCTGGGTGGCCGTTCCCATGCTGACATGGTTCTGCAGCAATCTGGCCTATTGGATCCTGGCAGGGCAGCTGTTCCCGGAGAGCAGGGAGCGCCAGGGATTCTTTATGAATCTGGTGGCACTTTTCTATCTTTTGGGCGATACCGTGTACGGCGCGGATGGTTTTGGGGTGATGCACAGCGGTTTTCGTGGGATCGTGATCCGGGCGGCGGTACTTCTCCCCTATACGGTCGGAGCGGTGCTCCGCAGGAGATGGAAGCTGGTGGTCCTGTGTATCGCGGCGGAGGCGTGTATGGTCTGGACGTTTTATGGTCTGGGAGCCTGTCTGTTTACGGCGGTGGGCCTGGCGGCAGCAGGATTTGTGTGGGAGCGGCTGCGCGGCCGGTCCGGCGGGAAGGAGGCGTCCGCATGAGAGCGCTTTTGGAGAGCGCCTGGCTTGGCTGGGAGCGGTATACGGGAAACCATAAGCTGACGGCCCTTCTTTTGGCGGCGCTCCTGTTTTTTTGGTTCGGGGGAATGGGCAGACGGGCCAGGGACGCGGTGGGGAAGATGGCGTTCTACACATCGCTTATGACGGCGGCGTGTGTCTGCCCGATTTCGGCAGCGTTTCTGATGTTGTATCAGACCCGGTTTTACAGTTATGAGTGGATCTGGAGCCTTGTGCCGGCCACTGCGATGACCGCGGCGTGCGGGGCGGTTTTTTTGGGGAGAATCTGGGAAAACTATTCCTGCTTTTCCGTAAAAGGGCTGCTTCGAGCATGTCTGCCGACGCTTGCGCTTGTGCTGCTTGTGTTTCTCGGAGGAAGCCTGGGCCAGGAGAACTGGGGCGGAGAGGTGACGGAGCGCGACCGGGAGCGGATCGGGGAGACCCTGCGGGAACTGGAGCAGGAAGGGCAGGAAATCTGTCTGTGGGCGCCCCGGGAGGTGATGGCCTGTGCCAGGGCTTACTCCGGTGAGATCCGGCTTTTGTACGGGAGAGATATGTGGGACAGCGCGCTCGGCTCCTACTCGTATGAGGTGTATGACGGTACACGGCAGGAATTGTATCAGTGGATGACACAGGCGGAGGAGAGCGGACGCCTGGAAGGCACGATGGAGGTGCTGACCGTGGATGAGACGGGCGAGCAGCACAGCAGCGAGAAGCGGCTGGACGGAATGGCGTGCATCCAGGATGCGCTGGAGCTGGGGGCGAATTATATCCTGCTTCCGGGAAATATGGAAGCGGAGGAGCTGGAAAAGCTCCAGGCTTCGCTGGCTGTGGAGCTGCGGGAGCTGGGAGAGTATGTGCTGTTAAGACCGCTGTCATAAAAGGGGGAAACGTATGGTCAGCGTGATTGTTCCGGTCTATCGTGTGGAAAACTATATTGTGGAGACCATGGACTGTGTGCGCAGGCAGACCTGTACGGACTGGGAGCTTCTTTTGGTGGAGGACTGCGGCGGGGACGGCTGTGTGGATATCATCCGCAGGTATATGGAGGAGACGGGGGATACCCGGATCCGGCTGCTCCGGCAGCCGAAAAATATGGGGGCCGCCCAGGCGCGCAATCGGGGTGTGGAGGAGGCGAGAGGCCGTTATATCGCCTACCTGGACGCGGACGATCTGTGGGAGCCGGAAAAGCTGGAGCGGGAATTGGCTTTTATGAGAGAGAAGGACGCGGCCTTTGTCTTTACCGGGTACGAATTTGCCGACGAAAACGGCAGAGGGACCGGGAAGGTGGTGCATGTGCCCAAGACGCTGACGTATCGGGAAGCCCTGAAGAACACCACTATTTTTACGACGACGGTTATGTTTGACACGGAAAAGGTGGGGAAGGAGCTTTTGCGGATGCCCGCCATGAAGAGCGAGGATACGGCGCTGTGGTGGAAGATTCTGCGGACGGGGATCGTGGCGTATGGCCTGGATGAGAATCTGGTGAAATACCGCCGGCCGGGCAAAACCCTGTCCTCCAATAAGCTGGAGGCCATGCGGCGCATTTGGAACCTGTATCGAAAGGCGGAGGGGATGAGCGTTTGGAACAGCGCCTATCATTTTTGCTTCTGGGCGGTCCGGGCCGTCAAAAGACGCGTATAGCACAAAACCCGAGAATTTTTGGAAAAACATGTCAAAAGAACAGAAACTGTGGTATAATGTGCGTAAAAGGGCAGAGCCAAGTGCCGGAAACAGCGGCTGCGGAGCTTATGCTCAGGCAGCCGCTGTTTTGGGCATTTGGCGAGCGCAAGCGAGCGAGGAAACGCGGAGCGTTTTCGAGGCTCTGCCCTGTGAGCGCAAAATATCTGCTTGCAGATGATTTTGCGGGGAGTGGGCTGGATAGGGCGAGAGCCCGTGAACGAGGGAAACCGGAGGTTTTCCGAGTGAGCACGGCGAGGAGGGGCTAAGCTAAGCTCCGGCTGCAGAGCTTATGCTCAGGCAGCCGCTGTTTCCGGCACTTGGCTCTGCCCTGTGAGCGCAAAATATCTGCTTGCAGATGATTTTGCGGGGAGTGGGCTATGCTCCGGCAGCAGGAGGAAACGCGGAGGAAAACAGTTTTGATATTGAACACCGGTCAAAGTAAATTGCAGAGAATGGAATCCTTCAAGCGCCTCATCAACCTGGCACTTTCGGCGGTATGTCTGGCACTGGAGATCGCCATATTCGCGTACAACTGGCTGTTTCATTTCCAGTACAGCGTGGTGGAACAGCTGCAGAACTTCTGGTTCAGGGGGCACGTGCTGGAGGTGGCCATTTACGGCTCCATCCTCTATTTCCTGGCCCATATGTACGGCGGTATGCGGCTGGGCTATCTGAAAAATGTTGAAATTATTTTTTCCCAGGTGTTTGCCACCTTTATAGCAAATATCCTGATCTATGCGGAGCTTTCCGTCATGGCCTTCCAGCTCTTTGTGCCCAAGATGTTTGTGGTGATGATGCTGGAGCAGACGGCGGTGGTGATCGTCTATATCAATGTGGCCAACCGGCTGTACAAGGCGCTGTTCCCGCCGCGAAAGCTTCTCCTGATCCATGGGGACAGGCCCATTGAAGAGATTTGCAGCAAATTTGAGAGCCGGAAAGATAAGTACCGCATTGTGCGGTATGAACATGTGGGAAAGGGAGTGCCCAATCTGTGCAAGGCCATCCTCAAGGAGTATGAGGACGGAACCTGCAACGCGGTGGTGCTGTGGGACGTCTCTGTGGAGGATCGCAACAAGCTGCTGAAATTCTGCTATTCCCAGTCTATCCGGGTATACCTGATGCCTAAAATTGCAGATGTTATTTTAACGGGCGCGGAAGAGCTGCATGTCTTTGACGCGCCGCTTCTTCTGACCAGAGAATACTGCCTTACCATGGAGCAGAGATTTGTTAAAAGAACGGCTGATATTTTATTTTCCCTGCTATTGATCGTCCTGGCGTCTCCTTTTATGCTGGTTACGGCGGTGGCAATCAAGCTGTATGACGGAGGTCCGGTGTTGTACCGGCAGGTGCGGTGCACCCGGAACCAAAAAGAGTTTTTTATCCTGAAGTTCCGCAGTATGCGGACGGACGCGGAGAAGGACGGGGTGGCCCGGCTGGCGCAGAAGCATGACGACCGCATTACACCCATTGGCCGGGTGATCCGCAAATGCAGGATTGACGAGCTTCCGCAGCTCTTTAATATTTTGCGGGGAGACATGTCCTTTATCGGTCCCAGGCCGGAACGGCCGGAGATCATCGCCCAGTATACGGAGATCATGCCGGAATTTGTCTTTCGCATGAAGGTGAAGGCCGGTCTGGCGGGCTTTGCACAGGTGTACGGAAAGTACAATACTTCGCCTTATGACAAGCTGAAGCTGGATCTGGCGTACATCGAAAACTATTCGCTCTGGCTGGACCTCAAGCTGATGCTTTTGACCTTGAAGGTCCTTTTGTGGCCGGACAGCACGGAAGGGGTCGAAAACGAGCAGATCACGGCCTTCCGGGCGTCCTACGACCGGAAGCAGGAAGAGGAG
>CANPWJ010000010.1 GCA_947584035.1 uncultured Acetatifactor sp.
TATACCTTCCCCTGCAGGTGGTACACAAACGCCAGCACCTCCGCCACCGCCTGGTAGAGCTCAGGGGGGATGGCCTGGCCGATCTCCACATTGGCGTAGAGCATACGCGCCAGAGGCTTGTTCTCCACGATCTCGATGCCGTTCTCCTTCGCCACTTCCTTGATGCGGGCGGCCATATAATCCTCCCCCTTGGCGATGACTAGCGGGGCGTCCGCCACCTGGGGGTCGTATTTGATCGCCACCGCAAAGTGCGTAGGGTTGGTGATGACCACGTCCGCCTGGGGCAGCGCCTGCATCATCCGCCTCTGGGAGGCCTCCCGCATCTTCTGGCGGATCCTTCCCTTGATCTGCGGATCGCCCTCCTGCATCTTGTACTCATCCTTGACCTCCTGCTTGGTCATCCGCATGTCGCGCTTAAATTTGATCCGCTGATAGGCCAGATCCGTGAAGGCCAGGATCATGTAAAAAAGAGAGATGCGGATGCCGAGATCCGTGACGATGCGCGCGCACACCTGGAGCGACTGCATCAGGGACAGCCCGTAAAATTCAAACAGAATGGGCCATTTGTCCCGCAGATAAGTATAACATATATAGGCGATCAGGCCAATCTTTGCAACCGACTTGATCAGCTCCACCAGCGAATTGACCGAAAAGATCTTCTTAAATCCGGAGATGGGGTTTAGCTTGCTCATCTTGGGCCGCATGGGCTTTCCCGTAGGCTTCCAGCCCACCTGCGCCACGTCGCACAGAAAGGAAATGGCCAGCCCGATCAGGAGCACCGGCGCCATGATGATCACACATTCCAGCACCATCCGCCGGAAGATCACTCCCACATCTTGGTCCGGCATATAGCCGTGCCAGAAGGTGACCGTCTCCGGTATGCGGTCATAGATCATTTGAAAGACGCCCAAAAACTGCCCGCCCATGTGCCCTACCCAGAGCCGCAGCACCAGAAAGACCGCCAGCAGACAGAACCCGTTGGCCACCTCTCTGCTCTTGGCGACCTGGCCCTCCTTGCGGGCATCGCTCAGCTTCTTGGAGGTAGGCTCCTCGGTCTTTTCGCCGCCCTGCCCCTCCGCAAAAAATTGAAGGTTATACGCTAAAATCACATGAGACCTCCTATGAAGGACACCATCATCTGCTGCATCTCCCGGTAGAGGAACTCCGAGGCGGTGGGCAGAAGCCCCGCCGTCACAAACACCACGCAGAGCCCTACCGCGATCTTCAGCTGGATCCCCACGGCGAACATGTTCATCTGGGGCGAGACCTTGGCCATAACGCCCAGCACCGCGTTCAACAGCAGGATACAGCAGAACACCGGCAGGATGATCCGGAAGCCGATCACGATATAATCCACCATAAAGGAGGTCATGGACTGCAGCAGGGAATCCCCGTGGAACACGGCCCCGTTCACCGGGATCAGGGAAAAGGTATCCGCCAGGGCCCCCAGCAGATAGCGGTACATGCCGCTGGCGATCAGCATCATGGTAAACGCATACTGGTACAGCACTCCGGTGATGCTGGTGTTCTCCCGGGTGGCCGGATCCAGCAGCGTCACCATGGAGAGACCGATCTCCATATCCACCACGGAACCCGCAAAGTTCACGATGGCGGTACAGATATTGGCCCCGAACCCGATCAGCAGCCCGGTGATCGCCTCCTTGGCCACGATCAGCGCGTACTCCATCACCGTGTCATAGACCGCCGCGTCCGCCGGCGTCAGCACCTGGTACAAAAGCGCCGACACAAAGACGCTCAGCCCCACCTTCACCCGGGTGGGCGTATGGTTCAGCCCAAAGAAGGGCGAGATATACACAAACCCGGTGACCCGCGTGAAGATCAGCAGGAAATATTCCAGATCGTAAATGGAAAAGGAATAATCGATCATCGCATCCTCTCCCGCTACCTGTGGACATACAGGCTAAAGCTGGACCACAGATCGGTGGCGAACTCCACCATGCTGGTCATCATCCAGTTGCCGAAGATCATCAGCGCCAGAAAGATGCCTATGACCTTGGGCACAAAGGTCAGCGTCTGCTCCTGGATGGAGGTAACCGTCTGAAAGATACTGACCAGCAGACCGATCGCCATGGATACCAAAAGAACCGGAAGCGCCACCTGGATCACCAGAAACAGCGCCGATTTCGTCATATCGATTACCGCGTCAACCGTCATGTCCTATCCCTTCCTTCCGCCGCGGCCGGGCTCCGGGCCCTCCCGCGTCAGTAAAATGTCTGCACGACCTCCCCGATGATCAGGGACCAGCCGTCCGCCAGCACGAACAGCAGGATCTTGAAGGGCATGGAGATAGTCGTGGGCGGCAGCATCATCATGCCCATGCTCATCAGCGTGGATGCCACCACCATATCGATCACAATAAACGGAATATAGATCATAAAGCCGATCCAGAAGGCGATCCGCAGCTCGCTGATCACAAAGCTCGGGATCAGGATGGAGTTGGGGATATCCTCCAGCGTGACGCCGTCCCACTCCGTATCCGCGATCTCCATAAAGAGCTCCACATCCTTGACCTGGGTCTGCCGGTACATAAACTCCCGCAGGGGCGCCATGCCGGCCTTTAAGGCTTCCTCCTGGTCGATCTCCCCCTCCTCAAAGGGGACGATGGCCTCCTCGTTGATCTGCGTGATGACCGGCTCCATGATAAAAAAGGTCAGGATCAGCGCAAGCCCCACCAATATCTGGTTCGGAGGAGCCGTCTGCGTATTCAGCGCCGCCCGGGTAAAGTGCAGCACGATCAGGATCCGGGTGAAAGAGGTCATCAGGATCAGGATCGTGGGCGCCAGCATGATCAGGGTCAGCGTGATCAGGATGCGCAGGTCTCCGTTGAGCTGCCCGTTTCCCCCGTCCAGGGTGAGGGTCAGGATATTCTGCGTCGTCAGGTGGTTCAGCTCCTCGGGCGTGTCGGCCGTCCCGGGGGGCTCCGTCACCGTGGAGAGATCCGTATCTCCGGTCTGGGGAAGATCCGTCGTCCCGATGGCAGATACTGCCATCGAGCCTTGAAACCACAATATGCCTACCGTAACCAGCAGGCATATAAAGGTTCCTATTCTCTTTCCGGTAAAGTTGCTTCTGCTCATGTATCTCAGTCCTTTGGTTTTCCGCTGTCATCCGAATGTCTTTCGGAGACCCTGCCCGTCACCGCCCTGTCAAACAGATCGCGGAACTTCGGGCCTTCTCTGCCGGGAGCAGGCTCTCTGAGCTGCTCCTTTGGCACCTCGCCCAGCAGCGTCACCGTATCCTTGCACACGGCGATGGCCTTGTAGGTCTCGCCGATCCGCACGATCTGCAGCCATTTCCCGTTTCCCAGCCTGGCGGTCTCCATCACCTCGATATTGCAGACCGCCGTCTGCTTCTTTTGATAATTGGCGACCCACTTCGTGGTGTAGGCAGTAACTCCAAGCACTACAACAAAAACTACCAGCACCGTGAGAAACTGCGAGTAGCCGTCCATATCCGTAGCTGTCAGCAAAATGTGCATTAACCAACGACCTTCTTTACCGCCTCAATGACACGCTCCGCCTGGAAGGGCTTCACGATGAAATCCTTCGCGCCGGCCTGGATGGACTCGATTACCATCGCCTGCTGGCCCATGGCGGAACACATAATGACCTTGGCATTTCCATCGACCGCTTTGATGGCCTTGAGCGCTTCAATGCCGTCCATCTCAGGCATCGTGATGTCCATCAGCACAAGATCGGGATTCACTTCCTTGTACTTCTCCACGGCCTTCGCGCCGTTCTCCGCCTCCCCGGCCACGTTGTAGCCGTTCTTGGTGAGAATGTCCTTGATCATCATTCTCATAAACGCCGCGTCGTCACATACTAAAATGTTTTTTGCCATCAATTCATCCTCCATTTAACCTTTTTCTTGGCAATTACGCTTTTCCATTTTCACTACCTGATAATCTCTGTCACCCTGATACCGAAGCTCTCCTCGATGACCACAACCTCTCCCTTGGCCACAAGCTTTCCGTTTACAAGGACATCTATCGGTTCACCGGCGATCCTGTCGAGCTCAATGATCGTCCCGGGTGCAAAGTTGAGTATTTCGGATATGGACTTCGCCGTGCGGCCAAGCTCCACCGTCACCTCCAGCGGCACATCCATGATCAGGCCGATATTCTCCTGCCCGGTAATACCGCTCATATCGCTTGAAAAGTTCTGGAACTGTGCGGGCTGGACATTGACGTTCTGCATCTGGGGCATCCCCATCATCCCCATCTGAGGAGCCATTCCCATGTTCATGCCCATCCCCATCTGGGGCGCCATTCCCATGTTCATGCCCATCCCCATCTGCGGGGCCATTCCCATGCCGCCCGCATCCATGCCGATCATGCTCGGCGCCTGAGCCGGCGCGGGCGCGGGTGCAGGGGAGGGAGCCGGAGCAGGTGCGGGCTCCGGAGCAGGTGACGAGGAGACAACCTCCACATTCTCCATCTGCGAGCGGTAGAATACGTCCACGATGCTCCTGGCGAACTCCACCGGGTACAGCTGCATGATGGAGCTGTCCACCAGATCCCCGATCTGCATACGGAAGGAGATCTTTACGAAGGTCCCTCCCAGGAAGGGGGATATCTCAGCTCCCGACGCAAACTTGCTCAGATCTAAGAGCGAGGAATCCGGGGGGCTGATGTCGATCATCTTCTGGAGCATGGTGGAAAGGGAAGTGGCGGCCGCGCCCATCATCTGGTTCATGGCCTCCGAGATCGCGCTCAGGTGGAGCTCTCCCAGCTCTCCCTCCGTGTTGGTGCCGTCGCCTCCCATCATCAGGTCGGTGATGACCTTCACGTCATGCTCCTTCAGCACCAAGATATTGGTGCCGTCCAGTCCTTTTGTATACTTAATCTGTATAAATACACAGGGTCTTTCGTAATCTGCCAGGATCTGCTCCCAGGTGGCCAGCTCCACCACCGGGGTGGTGATGTTTACCTTCCTGTTGACCAGGGAGTACAGGGAGGTGGCCGAGGAACCCATACTGATATTGCCGACCTCTCCGATCGCGTCCTTATCCTCCGGCGTCAGCAGATCGTCATCTATGGGCGATCCCGCCGAGGCTTCGGCTGCGGCATCGTCCGCGGGCGCGTCATCCCCCGAGATATCCATACCGCTCAGCAGTGCATTTATCTCATCCTGAGATAACATTCCATCCATTTTCTTACTCCTCCTCTCTGACTACCGATGTAATGCGGACAGCATAAGAGTCCCCGTTGGCGCCGGGTAACGCGGTAAATTTCCGGATGTTGCCAACGTATACATCCATGTCGTTATCCACCTTGGAATCCAGCCGGATGCAGTCACCGACCTGCAGATTCAGAAACTCTGCCACGGATATCCTGCTCTTGCCGAGCACTGCTTTGATCGGCACATCCACCTTGCGGATCATCGCTTCAATGTATTCCTCAAAATTCTCGTCGCGGTTCTCCTGCATGGTGGAAAACCAGAATTTGGTGTTCAATTTATCCATGACATCTTCCAGGGTAAAGAAGGGAAGACACACGTTTACAAGCCCCTCCACCTCGCCGATCTTCATGTTCAGCGTGACGATGGCGATCATGTCGTTCGGCGCGATGACCTGCGCGAACTGGGGGTTCGTCTCTATCCGGTTCAGGATCGGGGAGAGCTCGATCACATTCTTCCAGGGCTCCCGCAGATGCTGGGTCAGCATCACCATCACCTTCTGTATGATCATCAGCTCGATTTCCGAAAAGTCCCTGCTCTTCTCCAGGGGAGCGCCGCTGCCGCCCAACATTCTGTCCAACATGGCGTACCCAAGGTTGGTCGCCAGATCTATGATGACCACACCGTTTAACGGCGCGAAATTGACAATTCCCAGAATCGCCGGATTGAACAGGGCGTTGGAGAACTCGCTGAATGTGACCGTCTCGGAGCTGGCTACCTCCACCTGGACATTCTTTCGCAGGTACACGGGAAGATTGGTCGAGACCAGACGGCTGTAATGCTCGAAAATAAATTCCAGCGTCCTCAGGTGCTCCTTGGAGAACTTTGTGGGGCGGCTAAAGTCGTAGTTCTTAACCTGCTTCTCTTCCTCCCCATTCATCTGTTCCACATCCAGCTCGCCGGTTGACAAAGCTGCAAGCAGGTTATCTATCTCACTTTGCGAAAGAACCTCGCCCACAAAAGCTCACCTCCTACTGTCTTACTTTTTATGGACGTCGTCAGCCGATCGCCACATCGCTGATCGCCACCTGGTACACAAAGTCGGAGCCGTACAGATCCTGTATGGCCTTCAGGATATCCGCCTTCAGCGCGTCCCGGTTGTTGATGCAGTCGTCCTCGGTGTAGGTGCCCACCACGGTGCTGATGGCATCCTTGATCAGGCTGGCATTCGCCGTCAGCTTCTCGGCGCTTCCGTAAGCCTTGTAGTCGTCATGCTTGGTGTTGACGGACAGGGAAATGCTGCACTGAAGATACTTCTGCGCACCGTTCTCCCCGGTCTTTAAAAGCATCGTCATGGAGCCCAAGTCAAAGACCTCCGTATCCGCCAGGGACACCGGCGGCGCGGCCTCCTGTCCGGGAGGCGCAAGCTCCAGATCCAGCACGGTGGCAATATTGCCCACCAGCTCCGCCGTCTTGCTGTTCGTGCTGGTCACACTGAACATGGTGATGGCGGTAAGCACAATATTTACAATTACCAGCGCCAAAATAAGCACTGTCATCAGATTTTTCTTCATATCAACGCTCCATGCCTTTCCTGTTTTCCTGGCGCCGCTCTACAGGACGCCGTTATAGATCCGGATCTCCACGCGCCGGTTTCTGCTCCGGCCCTCCTCCGTGGAGTTGTCTGCGATGGGCACCCGATCGCCCATGCCCGCGTGCTTCAGCTCCGTGGGGTCAAGCGCCGCGTGATCCAGCAGATAGTAGAACACCGACAGCGCCCTGGCGCTGCTCAACTCCTCGTTGCTGGCGTACTGCGCGCTGCGGATGGGCACATTATCCGTATGGCCCTCGATCTCGATCAGGCCGCTGCTGTAGCGCATCAGGATCTCTCCCACGCGGTCCAGCACGCGCTCGGCCTCCTCCTTCAGCTGGGCGCTTCCGGAGTCGAACAAAAGCCCGCCCTTCATGGTGAGCTCCACATACTGGGAGGTAAAGCTGACCTCCACCTGTTCGGAGAGGCCGCTCTCCGCCACCGACTCCGCCACCGACTCCGCCATCCGTTCGTTGGCCTCCAGGTTCTGCTCCTCCAAAAGCTCCTTCAGCCCCTGGGGATCGTTGTCATACTGCTCCAGGTTCTGCGTGTCCTGCTTGGAGTCCGCCGCCGCGCCCGTACTGTTGATGTACTGGCTCAGCTCGTTGAGCTGGCTGACCCCGTTGCTGATCAGCATCCCGTCCCCGATGGACCGGGCCCCGCCGTCAAAGACACTGAAGGAGCTGCTCATGGACGCCACGATCTCCGCCAGCTTGGCCTCGTCGATGGTGGACATGGAAAACAGCAGCACGAAGAAGCAGAGCAGCAGGTTCATCAGATCGCTGAAGGTGGACATCCACGCCGGTGACCCAGGCGGCGGCGTCTCTTCTCTCTTCTTCGCCACTACTCTTCACCTCCCGCGTCCTCTCCTCCGGAAGTCTCCCTGTCCTTGGGAGCGAGGAAGGATTTCAGCTTCTCCTCAATGACCCGGGGGTTCTCCCCCGCCTGTATGGACAAAAGCCCCTCGATCATCACTTCCTTCTGCTGCATCTCGATGGCGTTGTCCGCCTTCAGCTTGTTCGCCGTAGGCGTACAGATCCAGTTCGCCAGCAGGGAACCGTACAGGGTGGTGATCAGGGCCACAGCCATGGAAGGGCCGATGGAACTGGCGTCCTCCATGTTGTTCAGCATATTTACCAGGCCCACCAGGGTACCGATCATACCCCAGGCAGGGCCCATGGAGGCGATGGCCTCCCAGAAGCCGGCGAATTTTTTATGCCGGTCGTCCACGCAGGTCATCTCCGTCTCCATGATGGCGCGCACCAGATCCGGATCCGTGCCGTCCACCACCAGGAGGATCCCCTTCTTCAGAAAGGGCTCATCCAGGTCGGCCGCCGCCTCCTCCAGGGACAAAAGCCCCTCTTTTCTGGCAATATTGGAGAGGTCGATGATCTTCTTGATCATCTCGGCGGTATTCATGGCCGGGGCCTTAAAGATCAGGGTAATGCTCTTTAAGCCCGCTATGTAGTCCTGCAGACTGTAGGATGTGAGGATGGCGGCAAACGCGCCGCCAAACGTGATGACCGCAGATGCAGGATCTATATAGTCCCCGAATCCACCGAGGCCTGCCGCCTGGACAATACCGAACACCAGCATCCCCAGGCACATGATCATTCCAAGCAAGGAAGCTATATCCACAACAATCACCTAATCATTCTGCATTTGATTTGTTACTCTGCAAGAATATCCTTTCTATACAATTTTACAAGATTTTTTATCTCTTGTCTACTTTCTTTTACAATTATTTTTCTGCCTGTAGTGAGGGTGATGACCGTGTCCGGGGTCTCCTCCACCACCTCGAATAAATGGGGATTTACCAGTATTTTTACGCCGTTTATCTTGGTTATCTCTATCATCCCATATCCTCCTTTCCCACAGTTCCAAACGATTTTTGGCGAAAATATACAAAAATTACCAAGTGTTTTTGTATATATATCCAGTGCATGACACGGCATTACACAGAATAAGGGACGGAAAACTTCCGTCCCTCTTCCTATTTTAGCTTATCTCTTCAGATTTGTCAATTCCTCAAGCAAAGTATCCGACACCGTGATGATACGGCTGTTTGCCTGGAACCCACGCTGGGTGGTGATCATCTCGGTAAACTCGCTGGACAGGTCCACGTTGCTCATCTCCAGCTGGCCGGGGGCGATGGAGCCGCCGTTCGCGGTGACGTCCACGCCGATCCCGTCAAACTCGCCGGAGTTCAGGGTCGCGGCGTAAAGGTTGTTGCCCTGCTTCTCCAGGCCGGAGGCGTTGGGGAAGCTGGCGGTGGCGATCTGTCCCAGCAGCCGGGACATGCCGTTGTCGTAGCTTGCGTAGATCATGCCGTTATTCTGAACGGCCAGACCGATCATCTTGCCCAGGGGACGGCCCTCGCCCAGCACAGCCCCGCTGTCGGTAGCGATACCGGCGTCCGCCGCCGCGGTGGAGGTGCCGGCGTTGTTCCAGTTGCCCAGGCCGGAGAAGTCCACCGTAATGTCGGAGAAATTCCCGCCCAGCTGGGACAGTCTCAAAATAGAAGTGGTCTGGGTGGCCACACCGCCCAGCCCGTTAAAGTTTCCGTTGTCCGCGTCGAACACGACGGAGGTGCCTTCGTATTTGCGGCCCTGGATGGCGAAGCCGCTGTCGCTCATCGTACCGGTTCTGAACTCATCGCTGTGGGCAGCCAGCAGCTGCAGCATGGACGTCACCGTGTCTGAACTGGTTGCCGGATCCGTCGTGATCTGCGCAAGGTTTGAAAACTGCTCCGCGGATCCCTCGTAGCCAAAGGCTTTGGCGATCGCGTCCACGGCCGTCTTTTGGGCATCCGTAAGCTTTGCATAAGTGGCATCCGCCCCCAAACCCGCCAGATCGGCTAAGTTTGCCACGTCCACGCCCTCGGTGGTCTGCAGCTTGGTGCCGTCATCGCTCCACTTGTAACCGGTTCCCAGCTGCACCACGGTAGCCTTCTTCTGCGTGGTCTTATCTCCCAGCAACGCCTCCTCCAGGCCGTCCGGAATCTCCACCTCATTTCCCACGGAGTCCAGGATCTTATCCAGCTCGATGCTGTACTCGTTCCCGTTCTCGGAGTCGGACTTGCGGAACACGATCTTGGCGGTGTAGCTGTAGCCCAGGGCATCGTAGAAGCCCAGGTTCACCACCTTGCCGTTGGCGCTGGTCACGTCGGTGTCATTCTTGTCGATGATCCCGGACACCGTCGCCTGGGAGGTTGCCTCGGGGGGATAGGTCATGTTGGCGGTGCTCATAATGCGCAGGGCGGTCACGGTGTCCTTCTGGATCTCCCCGGTAGCCGGATCCACGCCCCAGCCCATCACGTTGTAGCCGATACTGGTCATGGCCAGGTTGCCCGCGCCGTCCACATAGAAGGAGCCGTCACGGGTAAAGAAATTGGAGTTGCCGTCGCTCACCACGAAGAAGTTCTCCCCGTCGATCATCATATCGAACGCGTTGCCGGTGGACTGGCTGGCTCCCTGCTGGGTGATCGCCATATTGATGGCGCCGGAGCGGACGCCCAGACCGATCTGTCTGGCGTTGACGCCGCCGCGCCCGGTGGCTGCGCTGGCGCCGCTGGCCCGCTGGGTGGTCTGGCTCATCAGGTCGCTGAACACGATGGACGCAGATTTATAACCCACCGTGTTTACGTTTGCAATATTGTTACCGATAACATCCATCTTGGTCTGGTGGGTCTTTAATCCTGCCACACCAGAAAAAAGTGATCTCATCATAGCGCTTGTTCCTCCTAATCTGCATCAGATCCGGAGCGGGCGTCCCTCCTCTGTCGTTCGGAGAGACATAACCTCCTGTCAGGTCCGGTTACATAATGACCGCTCCGTTAATGTTTGTGAATACGTTCTCGTCCGTGCGGGTGCTGTCCATGGCCGTGACCACCGTCTGGTTCGGCACGTTCACAATGAACGCCAGCTCATCCACGATGACGAGTGAATCCTTGATTCCTTTCTGCTGCGCTTTTCTGGCTCCGCCCTCAAGCCGCTGCCACTGTTCCCTGCTGAGTTCGATCCCTCTGTCCAGCAGCCGGTTGGCCGCATGTTTGGAAAGTCTGAGGGTTCCGGCCGCGCCTTCCGACTTCTGCGTCAGGATTTCCTGGAAGGAGAGACCCTCCGTGGTCCTCGCCTCGTCTGTTTGGGGCTTCCGGTATACCCGGTCCGCCAGCTGATCGATCGAAAGGAAACGGTTCTTCGAAATCTCCATATTTCTCAGCTCCTTCCCTCCAAAGCCCGTCAGCCCTGATCGCCTCCGGCGCCCGCTTCTCCGTCTGTGCCCTCGCCGCCGTCCGCGTCACCGCTGCCTTCCACCTGGCCGTCGTTTTCCTCGCCTTCGGTGTCCTCCACCTTGGGCTCCTCGTCCTTATCCTGCTCCGCCGCTGCCCGCAGCTCCTTGAGCCGATCCACGTACTTCTCCAGCTTCTCCACGTTGGCCTTGGCCACAAAGCTCTTCTCGTAATCGGTCATGCCGTCGTAGATCGCCTTCAGCTCGTCGATCTCCCCGGCATCGCCCATACCCACGGCGTGGATGTTGGGAAGCTTGTTGAGACGGGTGTCAAAGTCAAGCGCTTTGTCGTAAGCCGCCATGTACTCCGGATCCGCGATGGTATCCACATCCTCCAGCGCGTACAGGGATTCGTCGATGGACACGAACGCCTTGCCGTTCTCGTACACCACATAATCCACCTTGCCGCGCACGTAATCCACTTCTCCCGAGGAGGAGGTGGTCTTTACATACACTTCCTGCCCTACCAGCCCGGTGGCCCGCATCAGATCCATGCTCCCGGCCATATTCTGCAGCTGCTCCACCTGGGAGAACTGCGCGTACTGGGATATGTACTCTGTGTTGGAAGTGGGCTCCAAGGGATCCTGGTATTTCATCTGCGCCACAAGAAGCTGCAGGAACGCGTCCTTATCCATGCCGTCAGCAGTCTTTTTGTCCTTGCTCAGGGACGCCTGGGACGCGCTCTCCACGAGTTTTCCGTCCTCTACCTGTTGAATGATCATCTCTTGGCTCCTTTCATTTTTTTCTGGTTTCTCTCTGTTCTGTTCAGGCGGTGTAATCCACCGTCGTGCCGTTTGCCGCCATCATCTCGGCCGCCAGCTGTTCCTCCTGGGGAAGCTCCTGCAGCTCCTCCGGATCCATCAGGCTGTCAAGCCGCAGTCTGCGGGGCCTCTGGCTTCTGGGGGCTGTCTCCTGGCCGCGCTCCCGGCCCTGCTCCAGATTCTGCTCGAACGCGTGGCTCTGTACCGTGACCTCGATGGCCTCCACCTTGACGCCCTGCTCCGCGAAGCTTTCCCGAAGCTGTACCATCTGGCTCTCCAGCGCCGCCTTGACCGCCTCGTTCTGCGCCACGAAATTCGCGGTGATCACGCCTCCCTTGGCTGCCACGCTGATCTGCAGCGTGCCGAGGCTCGCGGGATGAAGCTGCATCTCCAGGCTGGACAGATCGGCTCTCACCTGGATCCTCATGTAATCCATGATCTGGCGCATGATGTCCTGGGTATCCACCCCGAACCTTGCGGCCGTCCCGTCTGTCTGAGCGGTCGAAAGCTCCGTGCTGTCCACCTCCGGGCCCGGCTGGAACAGGCTGCCTCCCTGCTGTCCTCCGTGCTCCGGATGCTCTCCGCCCTGGGGATGTCTCCGCTCTGTGTGCCGCACCGGCTCCCGGACGGTCTGCTCTTCCGCGGTCTGGGGCCTGGTGTCCTGATCCGCAGACTCCGAAGCGTCCGTCTCCTGCCTTCCGGCCCAAAGGGGCTTCTGTTCGGGCTCTTCCCGCTCCACCGTCACCGTGATCTGGGGCTGTGCCAGCTCCGGTAGCGCTTCCTCCACAGGCGCTTTCTCCGCGCTCTGCTCCACCATCCTGGAAAGCTCCTCCAGGGTCATGCCGTCCACGCCGCTGTCCTGCTGCAAAAGCTCCTGTAGCTCTCCCATCAGGGACCGGTAGTCCGCGTAGAGGCCCTCGTCGGTGATCAGGGAGAGGGTATCCTGTGCCCCGCCCGCCGCCAGCAGAAACGCGCTCAGGTTCTCGGGGATCAGCAGATCCTCCGGCGCCATGTCCAGCTGTCCCAGCAGCTCCTGCATCTGGCCCTCCTCCAGTCCGAGGGTATCCGCAATCTGCTGCAGGAAGCGGAGGGCTTCCGTTCCCAGGGCTTCCATGGCAAGCGCCAGCTTCTCCTCCGGGATCTCTTCGGGCTGTTCCTCCGGCTGTGCTTCCGCCGATGCCGATGGCTTCACCCGGTCGCTTTTCAGCTCTCTGACGCCCTTATTCTGCAGGGCTTCGCCCTTCACCGGCTGTTCCTTCACGGCGGTCTTTTCCGGAGACGCGCTCTGGGGAGTGCCGCTTCGTCCCGCCTGGCTGTCCCACACATTCTGGAAGCTCACGGACGGAACCGCCGCAGCCTGTCTGCTGCTCACGTCGGTGGAAAGGCTGTTCAGCATACTGCCTACATTCTTTACTGCCGTCTCTCGTTATCGTAGTGCCGGCATCCACGGATGCCTATCAGTTATATCGGTAAGAGCGCCCGGATAGTTAAGACTGGGGATTCAGAATTTTCACGACCTTGGCCGCAAACTCCGGCGTCATGGCCGCCAGGATATTTCCCCTCTGCTCCGCGCTCAGTACCCGCAGAATACGGGCGCACAGGTTCAGATCGTTGGGCATCTGCTCCAGGATCTTGGCCGCGGAGGCCGGCTCCATGGAGGAGAAGGAGGCCGCAAAATCCTGCACTTCCTTATCCTGTTCCAGATCGGTCACCACCTGCTTGTACAGATACTCCGCCGTGGTGGGATCCATCTCCTCGTAATACTTGCGGTATTCCTCGGGGCCCGGCCCGTTCTCGGCGTAGATGACTTCCTCGTAAAACTCGTTGCGGATGCGCTGGAATTCCACCTGGACATCCTCAAATTCCTTCAGGCGGGCAACCTCCGCCCGCAGCTCCTCCAGCGTCGTGTCCTTGGAAGCGGACTCGTTGCGCGCGTTCTCCAGCTGCTGCTCCAGATACTTGATCTGCTCCACCGCCTCCTGAAGGCTGGAATATCCCTCGTAGCTCCCCGGGACGGTTTCCTGGGGCACGGACCCGGAGGGCAGGATCTTGTTCACCACCGGCACATCCTTCAGGACGGGGGCCAGCACCGTGCTGCCGAACCCTCCGATATCCATCTTGACCACAATGCAGATCACGGCGATCCAAAGCGCCACGATGATGACGGTGGCAAAGAAGGTCATCAGGCCGTTGCCGTCCTCGCTCTCCAGCTCGTCCTCCTGCCTGGCGATCTCCTTGGCCCGGCGCTTTGCCTCCTTTTTCCGCTCCTTCTGTTCCTTCTTCAGCTGTTTCTTATCTTCCTGGATCTTCTTTTTCGCGTTCAGTGTCTCCAGTTCTTCCGGCGTTCTTTCCTTTGCCACTTTCTGTCACCTGCCTATGCTTTCTCTGCTTTCTTCTGGCCGTAGGTATAGCTGGTCAGCTCATCCACCATCTTGCTCTCAGCCCGGTTCTCCTCCTGCAAAAATTCCTCGAAGGCTTTGTCCCGGAGGGTCTCATGGGTCTTTCGCTCCATCATCACATTGGTCAGCTCTACCCTGGCCCGCTCCAGGTTCTTTTCCGCCCTGCGGACCTCCCGGTTCTGGTCGTCTATCAGATTTCCCATGACCACCAGGGAGCGCCGGTTCTCCTCCAGCGCCAGGCAGTCTAAGATCCCCTCTCTGAGCTTCCCGGACTCGGACTCATACGAGTCCTTCCTGCGCTCCAGGGCGGAGAGCTTTTCCTCCTCCCGGTCCAGGGCGCCGCGGGCGGCGGAAAATTCCTGTCTCGCCTGGGTCTCCATCTTCTGCTTGATATCCAGAATACTCTGGAGGGAATAGCGGAACCTAGCCATATCTCATCCATCCTGTCCCTGTAAAACCGTTCCTTAGTCCTGAAAAAGCGCCTCCAGCAGCTGCACGCTCTCCTCAAAGGTAAACCGCTCCTCCACGCCCTGGCACAAAAAGCCGTTCACCGCGTCGATCTTGGAGATGGCATAGTCGATGGAAGGGTTGCTGCCGCTCTTGTACGCGCCGATATTGATCAAATCCTCCGCCTCATTGTAGGTGGCCAGCACCGTCTTTAGGCGGTTGGCCGCCTGCTTGTGCTCCCTCCCGGCGATCTGGCTCATGCACCGGGAGATGCTCTGCAGTATGTCGATGGCCGGGTAGTGGTTCTTGTGCCCCAGCTTCCGGTTCAGCATAATGTGCCCGTCCAGGATACTCCGGGCGGTGTCGGTGATGGGCTCGTTGAAATCGTCGCCGTCCACCAGCACTGTGTAAAGCCCCGTGATGGAGCCCACCGAGGCGCGCCCCGCCCGCTCCAGAAGCTTCGGCATCTCGGAGTACACGCTGGGGGGATAGCCCCTTGTCACCGGAGGCTCCCCGCTGGCCAGGCCGATCTCCCGCTGGGCCATGGAAAACCGGGTGAGGGAGTCCATCATCAGGAGCACATCCTTTCCCTGGTCGCGGAAATACTCCGCGATGGAAGTCGCCGTCTTAGCCGCCATCTTCCGCTCCAGAGCGGGACGGTCGGAGGTAGCCACCACCACCACGGAGCGCTTCATGCCCTCCTCGCCCAGATCTCTCTCGATAAATTCCCGCACCTCTCTGCCCCGCTCTCCGATCAGGGCGATCACATTGATATCCGCCTTGGTATTGCGGGCAAACATTCCCATCAGGGTGGATTTTCCCACGCCGGAACCGGCAAAGATACCGATCCTCTGGCCCCTGCCCACCGTGATCAGGCCGTCCACCGCCTTCACGCCCAGCGGCAGCACCTGATCGATGATGGCCCGGGTCATGGGATCCGGCGGCTGGGCGTCCACCGGATAGGTGGCTCCCTCCACCGGGCTGCCGTCCACCGGCCGGCCCAGGCCGTCCAGCGCCTTTCCCAGCAGCTTATCGCTCACGGTCACCCGGAGCGGGTAACCGGTGTTTTCCACGATACAGCCCAAGCCTACGCCGTCCATCAGGTCGTAGGGCATGAGCAGGGTCTTTTTATCCTTGAAGCCGACCACCTCCGCCATGATGGGTTCCCCGCCCTCCGGAAGGATCCGGCACAGATCGCCCAGCTTGGCGTCCGGCCCCGCGGACTCGATGGTCAGACCTACCACGTTGACCACCTTTCCCAGCTTTCGGTAAAAGGTTTCGTCGATGACCCTATGATATTTTTGAAACGCAATCGCCCCTGTTTCCAATCCGATCCACCCCTCCCGCTGTCCGCGCAGGGCCTTTCCTTCAGGATCTCTCGTAAGAGAGCAGCTTCAGCTTCTGTCCAAGCTCCGAGAGCTGGGTTCCCAGCCCGCAGTCAAAGATCCCGCCCTCCGTCTCGATCAGGCACTCATTCTTTGCCAGGGAAATATCTTCCACGATCTCCAAGGAAGCGTTCGGCGAGGAGACGCTGCCCGCCAGCTGTTTTTTCTGCATACTCACATAGGGGTAATCCTCCTGGCTCACATGCACCAGGAAGCCCTGTCCGCCCTCGACCTTGCGTATGGTGTTGGAGATCAGATACACCAGGATCTCCCGGTAGGAGGAAAGCTCCACATGAAAGATATGCTCATAGATTCCCGTGAGGACGTCGATAAACTGCGGCTCCAGCTCGTCGAACCGCTTCTGATAGGAGCGTTCCAGCTCCTGCTCCCGCTCCTGCAGCTGCTCCATGGCCTTGTGGGCCTCCCGGTCCGCCGTCTGTCTGCCTTCCTCATAGCCGTCCCGGTAGCCCTGGTCCCTGGCCTGGGCCAGCACCTGCTCCTTCTCCTGCTCCGCCTGGGCCCTGGCATCCTCCAAAACGGATTCCGCCTGTGCTCTGGCGTCCGAAAGGATGGCCTGTGCCTCCTCCGACGCGCGGGACCGCATGGCCTCCAGCTCTTCGCCGCTCTCCGCCTTGATGACGTTGCCCGACGCCCCGTCCCCGTCCTCCGGATCCGCCAGCAGGGCGTCCACCGCCAGCCTCTCCGCCGCCAGTCCCGCGGAAAAACCGTCCGGGGAAACCGCGTTCTCCGCCTCCAGCTGAGCTTTCAGGGCGGCCATCCGCTCCTCCATGCGCTCATTGGAGTGGACGATCCGCTTCTCGTCCTCCTGGACCGTCATAAAATATCCCTTCACCAGATTCCTAGACAACGATCTCGTCACCTCCGCCTCTGGAAATCACGATCTCGCCGGCATCCTCCAGTTTCCGGATAATATTTACAATCTTCTGCTGGGCTTCCTCCACATCCTTCATGCGGACAGGGCCCATAAACTCCATATCCTCCTTGATCATCACAGCCAGACGCTTGGAAAGGTTGTTGAAAATAGCGTTCTGCACCTGTTCGTTGGCGCCCTTCAGCGCGATGCCCAGGTCGTTGTTGTCCACGTCACGCAGCACGCGCTGGATCGCCCGGTCGTCCAGAAGCAGCACGTCCTCGAACACGAACATCTTCTTCCGGATCTCGTCCGCCAGCTCCGGCTCCTCGATCTCCAGGGTCTCCATGATATGCTTCTCGGTTCCGCGGTCCACGGTGTTTAAGATCTCCACCACGGAATCCACGCCGCCGATGATGGTGTAATCCTGATTGACCAGGCTCGCCAGCTTGGACTCCAGCACCTTCTCCACTTCCTTGATCACGTCGGGACTGGTGCGGTCCATGACGGCGATACGCTTCGCCACGTCCGCCTGCCGCTCGGGCGGGAGGGCCGATATGATCTGCGCCGCCTGTCCGGGCGCCAGATAGGAAAGGATCAGGGCGATGGTCTGCGGGTGTTCGTCCTGAATAAAGTTGATCAGCTGGGTAGCGTCGGTCTTGCGCACGAACTCAAACGGCTTCACCTGCAGGGACGCGGTCAGCTTCCCGATCACATCCATGGCCTTCTCGTTGCCCAGCGCCTTCTCCAGCAGCTCTCTGGCGTAGCCGATGCCGCCCTCCGCGATATACTGCTGCGCCAGGCAGACCTCGTAAAATTCGTTGATGATATCCTCTTTCAGCTGCGGGGTGACACTTCTGGTGTTGGCGATTTCCAGCGTGAGCTCCTCGATCTCGTCCTCCTTCAGGTGCTTAAAGATGCCGGCCGATTTCTCCGGCCCCAGCACGATCAGCAGGATCGCCGCCTTCTGAAGGCCGGAGATCCCTTTCTCCTGCGTCATTGCCATATGTATCCCTCCTATATTAAGCCCAGTCCTCGTTCAGCCAGTTGCGCAGAAGCGCCGCCGCGGACTCCGGATTCTCGTCCACGAACCGCTCCACGATCTTGCGGGCCTCGGACTTGGTCTCCACGTCGATATCCTCCAGATCCTGCTCGGGTGTGGACTGCAGAAGCCCCTCCACGGAGATCTCCTCCTCTTCCTCGGCCGGGCGTCCCAAGCGCATACTCCGAAGCACTACAAAGGCCAGAAGGGCCACGATCAGCAGAAATACGATCACGCTCCAGACCGTCGTGCCGTTCACGGAAAAGCCTTCCCGATCCACAAAGATGGGGGACTCATAGGCCACGATGGTGATATCCTCCACATCCACGCCGGTAGCGTTGGCCACCAGGGAATAGAAGTCCTCGTCCACCTCCAGCTTGGTATCCGCGCTGTTGGCCAGCTTATACTGCTCCCAGTTCATGCCGGAATCTTCCAGAAGCCCCTGTCTGCGGACATCCTCCTCCCGGATCTCCCGGTAGCGGATGGCCGCCACGGCGATGGAAGCGTTCTCATAATCCACCGCGCCTGAATTGCTCAGGATGTGGGTGATGGTCTCATCCGGCAGATAATTTTTCTCCCACTCCTCGGTCTCGGAATTGCCGTTCTCCCCGCTCTGCCAGACGTAGGTGTCGTCGTCGCTCTCATTGGAGGTGGTCCCGGGGACTCCTCCCACGCCGTTCTCGGCGGTATTATGGTAATACTCCTCGTTGGCGAGATAGCCCTCCTCACGGCCCTCCGCCACGGAATAATTCTTGATGGTCTGCTCATAGTCGGCGTAGTCCACCGGAAGATGGCTGGTCACCGCCACGTTGCTGTACTGGTTGGTCATGTAGAGCACGCTCTTGACCCGGTTGGCCACCAGCTCCTCCGCCTGGTTCTGCAGCTCCTGCATGGACTTGGCCACGCCGGACTGGGTGTAGTCGTCGCCTCCGGTAAAGAGCATGTTGGCATTCTGGTCCAGGATGGTGATGTTGGCCGTGGTCTCGTTCCCCAGCACCGTGGCGATCATCCGCGCCACGCTCACGGCGTTGTCCTCCGTAAAGGAGTCGTCCACCGTCAGCTGTACCGTGGCGGAAGCCTCCTCCATCTGTCTCGACAGCGTGCCGTCCTCCCGGGGGAGGTTCAGGCGCACCGTGGCCTCCTTGATGTTTTCAAAGGAGGATAAGTCGCTGGAAAACTTCTTCTCCAGCAGCTCCTGGTAACGCCGATCCGCGTCGGTGGAGGTAGAGGTCAGTCCCCCCGACATGATGGAATCGTAATCGTAGCTCTCCGGCACGTAGCCCGCTGAGCCCAGGGCCAGGTTCGCCACATTCAGGTCCTTGGTCTCCACCTCGATCGCCAGGCCGCTGGGGGAGGTCCGGTAGCGCAGCCCCGCGCCCTCCAGCACATCGATGACCTCCGACGCTTCCTTCGTATCCTGGCAGACCATCAGCTGGGTGTAATCCGGTTTTGAGACAACATATATGATAATCGCAAAGGCGAGGACTGCGGCAGCAGCGATCCCGATGATCACGCTCTTCTGCCGGGTGGTAAACTTGTTCCACCATGCCTGCACCCGGGCAAGTATCTCTTTCAACCTATCTAACATGATAGTTTTCTCCTGCTTCCTTTAGTTTCCAGAGACCGCTCGTCCCCTTAGATCTGCATCTGCATGATTTCCTTGTAGGCATCCATCACCTTGTCCCGGATCGCTACCGTATACTGCAGCGCCGTGGAGCCCTTCTGCAGAGCGATGGTCAGATCGTGCGTGCTCTCCGTCTCGCCCATCAGGAAGCGGATATACTCGTTCTCCGCATCGGACAGATAGCCGTTGGTAGAACGTATGTTTTCCACCGCCGTATTTAAGAACGCGCCAAACAGATTCCCCCCGACCTTATCCGAATCCTTCTCGGAGGACAGAGTGCCCGTCAGAGTGGGAATATCGCTGACGCTGCCCAGAGGCAGCCCGTTTATCGCGCTGATTGCTGCTAAATCCATGTTCTTCTCTCCCATTCCTTCCTATATTTTATCCCGCTGTTCTCCCCTCAGCCTACTTGCCCATCTCCAGCCCCTGGAGCGCCATGGACTTGCTGGCGTTCAGCGCGGTGGTGTTGGCCTCATAGGCGCGGCTCGCGTCGATCAAGTCCGTCATCTCGGTGATCATGCTCACATTGGGGTAGGTAACGTACCCGTTCTCATCCGCGTCGGGATGGGAGGGGTCGTAGACCATGTTCATCTCGGTCTTATAATCCTCATACACGCCGCCTACCTTCACGCCCTGCCCGGTGTACTTCCCGGCGATATCGCCGAACACCCGGCTGAAGCTCTCCCGGTTGTCCTTGGTGACAAAGGTCACGACCTTGCGGCGGTAGGGCGTCCCGTCCTCGGTGCGGGTGGTGGTGGCGTTGGCTATGTTCTCGGCGAGCACGTCCATGCGGTACCGCTGTGCGGTCAGGCCGGACGCGGTGATGTTAAAAGCGGAAAACATACTCATAATACTCCATCCTTTCTCCTGCCGTTTCCCGGCAGATGCGTGTTACTGCATCACTCTCTGCAGGTTCTGGAACTCCTGATCGATACAGTCTATGATCCCCTGGTACTTTAACTGATTCTCGGCCATGTAGGCGTTCTCGTTCTCAATGTCCACATTGTTGCCGTCCAGACGGTAGGCAAACCCCGCGTAATCCGTGTATACGCTGGCGTTGAGCCGGTCCAGATCCAGATGTGACACCCGGTCGTCAATGGAGGTGTAGCGGTTCTTCTCCATCTCCTTCTGGAACAGGGAGGCGAAATCCACTTCCTTTCGCTTGTAGCCCGGCGTGCTCACGTTGGCGATATTGTCGGCGATGGCCTGGTTGCGCAGCCACGCCGCGTCCGCCCCCTTGTCCAGCACGTTTATGTAGTCAAATGCGTTCGTATTGATCATACTTACACTCCTCCTCACGCAACTATACTATTTTATTATAAATTATTTCGCCAAAAAGGCAACCATATTTTCTTCTTTTTCT